>JAYWFP010000302.1:0-3274 GCA_043778745.1 Chloroflexota bacterium | reverse complement strand
GATGGTTGGGCCGCTGCCGGCCATCCCGATGCCGTCATCGCGGGGCTCGATCCGCAGCTGACGTACCTGCGCATCGCCGCGGCGGTCGACTGTCTCCGCGCCGGTGCGCGGTTCATTGCCACGAACCGCGATCCAACGTATCCGACGGAACGCGGGTTGCGGCCGGGCGCCGGCAGTGTCATCGCCGCGATCGAGGCGGCGAGCGGTGTTTCGCCGCTCGTGATCGGCAAGCCCGAACCGCTGCTCCTCGAGGAAGCGGCACGGGCCGTGGGCGCGGATCCGGCGAGCGCGGTCGTGATCGGGGATGGGCTACTCACGGACATTGCCGCGGCGCATGCGGTCGGGGCTCGGAGCGTGCTGATGCTGACCGGTGTATCGACTCGTGCGCAGGCCGCGGCTCTCCCCGCTGATCAGCGACCGACCGCGATTGCCTCGGACGCCGCCGAGCTGGCTGCAGCGCTGGGCGTGTTGGCGGCCGAGCGCTGAGTCCGCGCCCGCGCGCCCGCGCCCCTCGCCGGCCAGACGCCGAATCCCTGCGCCGGCCAGACGCCGAATCCCTGCCAGTTCGACTTCCCCGGTCGACTGGGCACGGAAATTGGGCTCGATCCCTGATCCCGGGCGGCAATCCACGCTCAGCGGCTCGCGCTCGTGACCTGCGTCGTGCCGGATTCGGTCGATTTGCGTGCCTTGGCGACCACCCATGTCGATATGGCAGGAAGGTGCGGTCAAGCGCGGGTGAGCTCCCGCCCGGCGCGGGTGAGCTCCCGCCCGGCGCGGCTGAGCGCCCGCCCGCCCCGCCTGCCCCGCCCGCCCCGCCTGCCCCGCCCGCCCCGCCTGCGGCCGAGTAACCGAGGCCGTTTCGAGCTCCGCGCGCTCGGGGTCTAGATGTTGTCTCCAAAGACGTTGTTGACAATTGAGAGCCCCCGGGCACGGTGTGAGGTGTTCAACACCACACCGCAGGGAGACTCTCATGGCCCATCCTAAGGCCCGTCTCAACGTCCTTGGTCGCGAACTGCTGGTGACGCGAGTGACCGTGCTCGGCTGGCCGGTGGCGACGGCGGCCGACGCCCAGGGCATGAGCCGGGCGACCGGATACAAGTGGGTCCGCCGGTTCCGGGCCGAAGGCACGCCCGGTCTCGTCGACCGGAGCTCCCGGCCCCACCGCTCGCCCCGGGCCACGCCGGCCGCCAGCGTCGAGCGGATCCTCGCGGCCAGAGCGGAGTGGCGCTGGGGACCGGATCGCCTGGGACCACTCCTCGCGATGCCACGCTCGACCGTTGCGGCCGTGCTGCACCGTGAGGGCGTGCCGCGTCTCGCTGATCTCGATCGACCGACCGGCTTGCCCGTCCGCCGGTACCAGGCCTGTCATCCCGGCGAGCTCGTCCACCAGGACCACAAGAAGCTCGGGCGGATCCCCGACGGTGGCGGCCACCGCGTCCTGGGCCGCTCGACCGAGACGCGCCGTCTGAAGATGCCGGGCCTCGGCTACGACCACCTCGAGGTCGTCGTTGACGATCGCAGCCGGCGGAGCGTCGTCGTCCAGGTGCCCGATGAGAGCGGAGCGAGCGCGGCGGCCGCACTTGATCTCGCCCTGGCCGAGTTCGAGGCCGACGGCATCGCCGTCGAGCGGGTCATGACCGACAACGCCTGGGCGTACTGCTCGAAGGCGTACCGGGCCAGCCTCGCCGACCGCCGCCAGACCCGGACCCGGCCGTACCGCCCCCCGACCAACGGCAAGGCCGAGCGGTTCATCGGCACCCTCGTGCGCGAGTGGGCGTATGCCCGGACGTCCACCACCAACGCCGCCCGCCTCGCCGCCCTGCCGAGGTTCGTCGACTTCTACAATCATCACCGTCCGCATACCGCGCTCGGTGGTCTCAGCCCCGCGGAGGTTGTCAACAACGTCCATGGGGATCACACCTAGGTCGTTCCAAGTTCCGGGATCCCCGCAGCCCACGCGTCGAACGCCGTGCGCAGGGGGCCGAGCGTCGCAACATCGGCAAACGCCACATCCAGGGCGAAGCGATCGATTGCCCAGAGCTCGGGCAGCGTGAGCCCAATTCGCTCGACGGCATTCCGGTATTCCTCGGACAACGTCAGGTCGCTGACGGTCAGGTCGTCGGTGTTGAGCGTGACCGGGTTCCCGGCTCGGTACAGACGCGCCAGCGGGTGGTCGGCGACCGACGACACGATCGTGGCCTGGGCATTCGAGGTCGGGCACAGGTCCAGGCAGATGCCCCGATCCCGAAGTTCGGCCATGAGCTCCGGGTCATCTGCGGCACCGGGGCCATGCGCAATCCGCTCCGGGTTCATCGTCAGCGCACGACGCACCTGCGCGGCCCCACCCCACTCACCGGCGTGAAGCGTGATCCGGAGGCCACCGGCCCGGGCGGCATCGAAGGCCCGCGCGGCGACGGTCGGATCCGGGTAGCGTGCCTCAGGCCCCGCGAAGTCCCACCCGGTCAGCCCGCGATCGACGAACCGCGCGGCGGTTTCGGCGAGGGTGACGTTTGCCTCGGGGTCATGGGATCGGAGCGCCGTGCAGATCAGCCGCACGGTCGACCCGGTCTGGGTAGCCGCCCTCGCAGCCCCCGACACGACGGCATCGATCCCGGCTTCGAGCGGTAGCCCACCGGACACGTGGAGGAGCGGCCCCCATCGGATCTCCATGTAACGAACCTGGTCGGCCGCCTTGTCCTCGACCAGCTCGGCCGTGATGCGCTCGAGCGCATCGGCATCCTGCATCAACGCAATCGGCAGGTCGAACGCTCGGAGCAGATCGGCCTGATCCGGTGATCGAGGCGGGCCGACGAGGACGTCGCTCATGCCCGCCCAGCTGGTCGGCGCAGTGACGCCGCACTTGCGAGCGATTTCGAGCGCGGTATCCACCCGCAGCGAGCCGTCAAGGTGTAGATGCAGCTCGGTCTTTGGCATACGCTCGATCAGCCGCGCGACCGAATCGGGGATCAACCCACCGGTCGCATACGGACCGCGCACATCCTCTCGAGTGTCAGGTCTGTCATGCATGCCTCGATCCTACCGGGCCGCCGCCGCCGCGAGTTGCGAACCGGCAGATCCGGGACGGCCGTTACCTGCCAACGCCGGGGCGGCCGGTACCGGCCAAGCCACCCATCGCGGTCGCGACGTAGAGCCGCTACGCTCAGGCCGTGAAGATTCGAAGACGGCTGCGGAAGCTTTTCCGGATGATCGTCGGCATCGGATTCGCGGCACTCCTGTTGGCCATTGCCGTCGGTAGTGCCGGAGTCGTCGCCCT
>JAYWFP010000301.1:0-3274 GCA_043778745.1 Chloroflexota bacterium | reverse complement strand
CGCCGGCGGGATCCTGGGCAGTGGGCTCGGCGGCGTCCAGGTGGCCGATCGCGTGTTCATGCTCCGACTGTCGCCGCCTGCACGGCTCGGCGAGTTCTTCGGGTTGTATGGGCTGGTCGGCAAGGGCTCACAGGTCATCGGCCAGCTGCTCTACGGCCTGATCCTGCTGTGGACATTCGATGCTCTCGGCAACGGCGCCTATCAGCTGGCCGTGCTCAGCCTGCTGGTCACGATGCTCATCGGGGCGTGGCTGCTCCGTCCGGTCTCCGATCAATGGTCCGGCTCCGGCGAGATCGAGATCGAGGTGCCCCCGGATCGTTTGTCGCCATCAGCCGCGCCGCTCGACCTGCGTTAAGGGAGCGTGCCGGGCGGCCCGCGCACGGCGGGCCACCTGCCAAGCGTCGTGTGCCCGCGCGGCTCATGCGCAGACGGCCCGCGCGGCTCATGCGCAGACGGCCCGCGCGAAAGCGCGACTTGTCTGCCATATCGACACCGGGGGTCGCCACGGCAGGGTAGCTGCCCGGAAGTTGCCTCGCGCCGACCCTCGAGCGACCGGTTCGTGCTCAGACTCGGGCCGCAGCCGGCAGCCTTGACGCGAAGATAGCCTGCTACCCAGCCTTAGCGTCTGGGGATGTCGAAGTGGCAGGAAAGCCGGGCCGGATCAGGCCCAGGCATCCCGGGCACTTGGCCTCACGCCCGGGCCATCGGCTCGTGCCGCGCGCGAGATCAGCCCTTGGCCTGGGCCCTCGCGATGATCGCCTCGACGACCTCGGTCTTGGCGTCCGCGTAGTGCTGGACGTAATCCCAGTCTCGCGCCGCGAGCCGTCGCTTCTCGGATTCGTAGAGAAGCCGATCTCCTTGGCGCGTGCGGAGGTGATCCCGAAAATCGATCATCCGCGCGATCTCGGGACTGTCGGGCGGATGCACGTGCAGGTTGATGTTCGTGTCCGGGCCCTTGAACACGCGGTGTTCGTACCAGTCCGGTTCCCGGATGACCAGGCGGTAGCCGGCGGCCTCAAGGGCCGGCACGTAGGTCGGTTCGTCGGCCGGGGTCGCAAGGACGAGGAGGATGTCAATGACCGGCTTCGCGGCCAGCAGCGCCACGGACGTTGAGCCGACATGCTCAATGAGGATGATGCTGTCGCCGAGAACGCTCCGGATCCGGACTGCCTCGCGATCGAACACGTCCACCCAGCGTGCGTCGTAGGGCGCGAGCTCGATCTTCCCGCTGAGTTTCGGTGGATCGCCGACCCACGCGGCCTCGAGCCGCTCCTCGTCGGTCACCGGCGCGCGGCCTCGTAGCCTCCGCGGTGGCGCTGCCGCCAGGTCCAGGCCGAGCCAATCATGGCCTCGAGCGTCGACCTCGCCGGGGTCCAGTCGAGTATGTCCGACGCCCGGCTGATCGCTGCCTCCAGCACGGGAGGATCACCGACACGGCGCGGTCCGATTGCGTGAGGCACCGGCTCGCCAACCACGGCTTCGATGGCTGCCAGGACCTGCTTCACGCTGAACCCGCCGCCGCTCCCGAGATTGCAGATCAGCGGTTGATCGGTCCGGGAGTCGGTGGGCGCGGTGGCCTCGAGCGCTGCCAGATGGGCGTCCGCGAGGTCCATCACATGGATGTAGTCGCGGATCGGGGTTCCGTCCGGAGTCGGGTAGTCGTCCCCGAAGAGGGTCAATGGCGGCCCGTCTGCAACTGCCGACAGGGCAATCGGGATCAGATGCGTCTCCGGGTCGTGCTGCTCGCCGTTCTCGGTGCTCGCTCCGGCGACGTTGAAATATCGAAGGCTGGCGCTCCGCAGCCCGTACGCCGATCCGTACCAGGCCATCGCTCCCTCGAAGCTCCGCTTGGTTTCTCCGTACGGATTGATCGGGCGCAGGGCGGCGTCCTCCGGGATCGGCGAGTGTTCTGGGACGCCATAGACGGCCGCCGTCGAGGAGCACACGATGCGTCCGATGTTGAGGCGCCGCATGGCATCGAGCATCGCGATGCCGCCGACCACATTCACCCGGTAGTAGCTCGCGGGATCCTCGATCGACTCGCCGACCAGCGATTTCGCGGCGCAGTGCAGGACCGCCTCGATACGGCCGCGCTCGAGCGCGGCGCCGATGGTGCCCGGGTCACCGAACGAGCCCTCGACGACCTTGATACCCGGGGCGACCGAATCTCGATGGCCCTTGGAGAAGTCATCGAGGACGGTCACCTCATGACCGGCCGCCACGAGGCGTTCGACCGAGACCGACCCGACGTAGCCCGCGCCGCCCGTGACAAGGATCCGCATGGGCACAGGATACGGGCGCGAACCCCGTCGACTTAGCGTCGCATCCCGAAAAGGCCGAGGAGTCGAGCCAGGAGCGATCGACGCTCCGGCGTGGCGCTGGCAGGTTCGGAAGTTACTTGCCGGCTCGCCACTGCAGCCTGCGCCACTGCAGCCTGCGCCACCGCCGTCGCCTCGGCCCGCGCCTCGGCTGCCGCGGCGCGGGCATTCGCGATGGCCTGCGCCCGTGCCTCAGTTGCCCCGGCCTGAGCCAGCGCCCAGACCTGTGCCCGTGCCTCAGTAGCGGCCTCGGCCTGTGCGCGTGCCTCCTCGGCCGCTGTTTGAAGGCGCGCCTCCTCGGCAACAGCGGGATCAACGGACCACGTGGCCGGCGGGACCGGATCCAAATCCTGACCGGCGCCCTCGTCACGAGCCTCCGCTTCGGTAATCAACTTGTCGAGCAGGCGTTGCGCCGCGCCCTCCTCGGGGTCGATCGCCAGCGCCCGTCGCGCCTCGTCGAAGGCCTTCTCATGGTCTCCTCGAGCGAGCGCGACCCGCGCCAGACCCGCGACCGCGATCGCATTTCGTGGGTCCGCCTGGGAAACCTGCGCGAAGAGAAGTTCCGCGCGGTCGAAGTCGCCATCGCTGATGAGCTTTTCCGCCACGAGCAGCAGCTCGATCATCGATCCTCCGCCAGCATTGCCTGGGCAAGGAGCAGCAGCGTCGCGCGATCGTTGATCGTCGGATCGGTGACCGCCTGATCCAGTAGCGCGTCGAAAATGTGACCGAGCATCGGCCCCTCCGTCAGGCCGAGTTCGGCGATCAGGTCGGACCCGTCGATGACCAGATCACGGCGCTCGAGGACCGCCCCCGCCGCGAGCTGCGCTTCGACGCGATGTCGCAATTCGTCAAGATCGTGTGCCGAGCGGGCCAGTCCGCTGCCTTCGTTATCGGCCTCCCGGAGTTCGAACAGTGGCGCAATCGCTTCGCGTCCCACACGCTGGATGAACCGGCGG
>JAYWFP010000300.1:0-3281 GCA_043778745.1 Chloroflexota bacterium | reverse complement strand
CCTGTCGGATCTTGACGTTGTCGAACGGCGCCTTCTTGGTGTTGAACGTCATCCATTCGCCGTAATAGGAGGTCGTGAACGTCAGGTCGACGTCGCTGATCGCCTTGACGGTTGCATATTGGTCGGACGGAATATTGTTGATGATGAAGTCGATGTCGCCCGTCTGGAGTCCGGCTACACGCG
This sequence comes from Chloroflexota bacterium, assembly GCA_043778745.1. GTDB lineage: Bacteria > Chloroflexota > Limnocylindria > Limnocylindrales > CSP1-4 > UBA5189. Next base: position 3,098 of record JAYWFP010000300.1, on the reverse strand, counting down.
TCGTCGGCTCGGGCAGGATCTTGATCGTGATCTGATCCAGGTACGGACCACCGTTCGCCTTGTCCCAGTAGTCGTCGAAGCGGCCCACGGTCTGATGATCGCCGCTCTTCCACTCGACGAACTTGAACGGGCCCGTGCCGATCGAGCCGACATCCGGCGTGCCGTACTTGTCGCCGTTCTTCTCGACGAAGGCCTTGTTGACGACGTGCGCCGCCGTTGCGGCGAGCGCGTACTCAAAAAGGGCGTCCGGCCGGGCGAGCGTCACGACGACGGTCGAGGCATCGGGGGCCTTGACGTCGGCGACGTTCGCGAGCATCCACCCGACATACGACCCAAGCTGCGGGTCCCGGATCCGGTTCAGGCTGAAGATAACGTCATCGACGGTCATCGTGGTCCCATCGTGGAATTTAACGCCTTGCCGGATCTTCAGGGTGTACGTCAGGCCGTCATCACTGACCGTCCATGACTCGGCCAGGTTCGGGCAAAGCTTCGTGTCGTTCTCGCAGAACTTGAGGAGCGGCTCGGTGACGCTGTCCACGGCCAGACCGGATACGAAGTCGTAGTCGAACGCCGGGTCCATCGAGGCAGGTTCACCCTCGACGGCTACCGTGATCGATCCACCCAGCTTGGGGGTTCCCGTGTCGCCCGATGGCGCGGTGCTGGTCCCGGGACTGGTCGCGCCTGCGCACGCGGCGACCATGAGCGCAAAGGCAAGGAGAATCGGCGGCAATCGCCGACCGGGACGCAGGCTCATCGTGACTCCCTCATCGTCGGTCGCCTAACGACTCTCGCCGTTCGCAATTGGCTGCGCGGATTGGGCGAACCCTCGCAGCATAGGCGATCGAAAACCCATCCGCTGCCCACCTGGGCTGTGAAGCGCGACGTGACGCGGCTCGTCGAAGCGTCCTCTGACAACAACTTCGCGGGAGAAATAGACCTGGAGCGAAGTCGGCGCTGTTTCGAGTCGCCGCCCGGATCGCACGCGCCAGCGGTGATCCCGGCTAGGCTCCGCTGATCAGTTTGCTCAGGATTCCCACCACGAAGCCTGACAGGATGAGCACCGTGATCATGGCGATCAGCCAGCGTAGATAGCGTCGCTCCTCTGCCTTGCCGGCATCAGGTTCGGGATCGAGACCGCCGGCGATGTACGGGGCCGACAGCCCGCGTTTCCGTGCGTGCTGGTTGCGCTCCGAGTCGTAGGCGACACGATCGGGTGGGAGTGGCTCGTCGGGCATGGCTCAGGGTCGCCCGAGGGCCTGCTGGAGCCGGCGCCCAGTCGTTACGGCGCCTTCCGATGCCGATGACACGAGGGCGGCGTACTTGGCCATCACGCCCGATGCATAGCGTGGGGGAGGTGCGGTCCACTCGGCGCGTCGACGAGCCAGCTCGGCGTCGTCAACGAGTAGGTCCATGCGCTTGGTTGCGACGTCGATCTCGATCTGGTCGCCTTCGCGGACGAGGGCGATGGGACCACCGAGCGCCGCTTCGGGGGCAACGTGGCCGATCATGAGCCCATGCGTGCCGCCTGAGAAGCGCCCATCGGTGAGGAGTGCCACCGATTCTCCGAGACCCTCGCCGACGAGCGCTGCGGTCACGCTCAGCATCTCCTGCATTCCAGGCCCGCCCACGGGACCCTCGTAGCGGATCACGACGACGTCGCCGGCCACGATCTGGCGCGCCGACACCGCCTTGAAGCATTCGGTTTCGGAATCGAAGACTCGCGCCGGGCCCCGGTGATGGATTCGCTCGTGCCCCGCGAGCTTGACGACGCATCCATCAGGGGCCAGCGAGCCGCGCAGGATGGTCAGACCGCCGACCGCCTTGATCGGTGTCTCGATCGGCACCACGACCTTCTGGCCCTCGGTTGCGACTGCCGCCGCGGCGACCTTCGCGAGGGTGCGCCCGTCGACGTTCTTCTCGTCACCGTGCAGGAGGTCCCGCTTGAGGAGCTCGCGCATGACGAGCCCGATGCCCCCGGCGTCGTACATATCCGCCGCGGTATAGCGGCCGCCGGGTCGCATGTCGGCCACAATCGGCGTCCGATCGGCGATCGCGCCGAACTCGTCGATCTCCAGCGGGATGCCGAACTCATGGGCAATCGCCAGGAGATGCAGCACGCCGTTGGTGGATCCACCGGTCGCCGCAACCGAGGCGATTGCATTCTCGATCGAGTTCCGGGTCACGATGTGCGACGGCCGGATGTCGTGGCGGACGAGTGTCATCGCCAGTTCACCGGCGCGCTGGGCCGCCTCGTCCTTTTTCGGGTCCTCGGCCGGGATCCCGTTCAGGCCGCCGGGCGAGAGACCCATGAATTCCATCGCCCCGCTCATGGTGTTGGCCGTGAACTGGCCACCGCAGGCGCCCGCGCCGGGACAGGCTGCCCCCTCGATCTCGTACAGCTCCTCGATCGAGATCTTGCCGGCCCGGTAGGCGCCGATGGCCTCGAAGACGGACACGACATCCAGGTCGCGGCCCTTGTAGTGGCCGGGGTAGATCGTCCCGTTGTAGAGGACCAGACCCGGCACATCCAGCCGCGCCAGAGCCATCGCGGCGCCGGGGATCGTCTTGTCGCAGCCGACGAGGCAGACGACGCCATCGAGCAGGTGCCCGCGAACGACAAGCTCGATCGAATCGGCGATGACCTCGCGACTGATCAGGCTTGCCTTCATCCCCTCGGTGCCCATCGAGACTCCATCCGAGACGGCGATCGTGTTGAACTCCATCGGCGTGCCGCCGGCCTCGCGGATGCCCTGCTTCACGAACTCGGCGAGCCTCCGCTGGTTGAAGTTGCACGGCATCGTCTCGATCCATGTCGTCGCAACCCCGACGAGCGGCTTCGCGAGATCGTCGTCCGTGAAGCCAATCGCCTTGAGCATCGCTCGTGCTGCGGCGCGGTCGGGGCCGTCGGTCAGCGCGTGGGAGTGGCGCTTCCCGGGATCGGTCGGACGGTCGTAGGGGAGCGGGCGGTCTGACATTGCCTAGCCTTCGCTGGTGCGGCACGATGCAGACATCAGTGTACGAGGCGGGCTATGCTCGGCGGGAATGAACCGCACGGCCGAACTCCTCGCCCGCCTGCCACTCTTCGCCGCGCTCGATGA
>JAYWFP010000299.1:0-3285 GCA_043778745.1 Chloroflexota bacterium | reverse complement strand
TGGCCGGGCTTCAGGCCAAGGGCCTCGTACCAGTGACCCTCACAGCCATGCTCAGTCGTTAGCCCGGCGGCACGTTCGCGCTCAGGCGCCGGCGAGTGGGCGGACGTCAGAGACGGCCCGCGGCGACGATCCGCGCGAGGAACTGCTGCGTCCGCTCAAGCTGAGGGGCGGCGAACATCTGGTCCGGCGTGCCCTGCTCGAGGATCGTCCCCTGATCCAGGAAGCAGACGCGATCGGCGATCTCACGGGCAAAACCCATCTCGTGCGTGGCGATGAGCATCGTCATGCCCTGGCCGGCCAGTTCGCGAATGATCTCGAGGACCTCGGCAATCAACTCGGGATCGAGGGCGCTCGTCACCTCATCAAGGAGAAGCAGGTCCGGCTGCATCGCAAGTGCCCGAATGATGGCGACGCGCTGCTGCTGCCCACCGGACAGGCGATCCGGAAATTGATCGCGCTTGTCGAGCATCCCGAAGCGTGCGAGGAGCGCATCGGCTTCCGCGACGACATCGTGCCTGGACCGTCGCAGAACCTTGGTCGGCGCCAGGGCGACGTTGTCCACCACGCTTAGGTGCGGGAAGAGGTTGAATGCCTGGAAGACGATGCCGATACGGCGTCGGATCCGGTTGACGTCGGCATCTGGGTCCGTGATCGCCTCGCCTCCGACGACGATCCGGCCGGCGTCGATCGGTTCGAGCAGGTTGATGCACCGGAGCAGCGTGGATTTTCCGGATCCTGAGGCACCGATCAGGCAGACCACCTCGTGTTCGGCGACCTCCAGATCCACGCCCCTCAGGACCTCGAGGCGCCCGAAGGACTTCGCGACTGAATCGATGATCAGGGCGGACCGTCGATCGCTACCCGCGAACGGTTCCTGATCCGCAGGTCTCGGCACGGTCGGACCGTTCATCGGCCGACGCCCCGTGACCGATCCCTGGATACGAGCCAGTCCGTCAAGCGCGCCAGGGGAAGCGTGATCACCAGGAACAGGAGGGCGGTCGCGAGGTACGGCGTGAAGTTGAAATGAGCGGACTGCTTGATCTGCGTCATTCGGAAGACCTCGACGACCCCGACAAACGAGACCAGGACCGTGTCCTTCTGCAAGCCTATGAAGTCATTGAGGAGCGGCGGAATCACGCGCCGCACCGCCTGCGGCAGGATCACGTACCGGAGCGCCTGGATCTGACTCAGTCCGAGGGACCGGGCCGCCATCAGCTGGCTGGGGTGTACGGACTCGATCCCCGCCCGGTAGACCTCGGATACATACGCCGAATAGATGAGCGTCAGGGCGACCACCGCCCAGAAGAAGGGCTCAGTCGGAAGTCCGGGAATCGCGAGTGCGGGGATGCCAAAACCGAGGAGGAAGATCACAAGGGCGCCCGGGAGGCTTCGGAACAGGTCCGTGTAGATGATCACGAGGAGCCGAATCGGGAGGAAGACCGGCCCAGGCAGGCTCCTGAGCGTTGCGAGAACGAGCGCGAACACGAGGATCAGGACCTCGCTGATCGCAAACAACTGGACGTTGTTCCGAAACGCCCCGACGATGTCCGGCAGCGCCGTCCTGAACTCTCGCGCGTTGAAGAACGATTCCTGGACCCTCGGCCAGTTCGGGGCGTTCACGACCAGCCAACCGAGGGCGCCGAAGACGGTCGCCGTGCTGACCACGGCGATGACAAGCGCCCAGCGCCCATCGCGGCGACGGTTGTTCGGTGTCATCGAGCGAGCCCTCACGCGGGGGGCCCCAGTGAGTCGAGCGCGGTCGGGAGACTACTTGAGTTCCGGGGCGCCCTGGCCGCTGATCCACTCGTCGACAATGGCCTTCATGGTGCCGTCCGCCTTGATCGCGGCAATGGCGCCGTTCACGCAAGTCGTCAACGGGCTCGCCTTCGTCAGCAACACGCTGAAGTGCTCGATGTCGCCGGCCGTCGGCAGTGATCCGACGATCACGCCACCTGTCACTTGCTCAGCGCGCATGTAGAACGCCGTCGGGAGGTCCACCACGATCCCGTCGATCTGCTTCGCGTTCAGGGCCTGGACGGCCGCGTCAAGCGTGTCGTAGACCGAGGCCTGCTGTGTCGGTTTGATGTTGTCGACGATGTACTGGTAGCTGGTGGTCCCGACCGGAGCACCGAGCTTGAAGGCCGCCAGGCCAGCCTCGGTTGTGACCTTGGCGATCGGGTTGTCCCCGAGGGCGACCACGGCCTGATTGAGATCAAAGTAGCCGTCCGAGAGGTCGGTGGCTGTGGCCCGCTCGGCGCTGTAGGACACCTGAGTGAGGTAAATATCGAAGGTCTTGGGGCCTGGTTGGATGGCGCTGTTGAACGGTGCCGCGACCCACGTAACCGCCGCGTCGGCGTAGCCCAGCGCCTTCGCAATCGCGTAGGCGGTTGCGGATTCCAGGCCCTTGCCGTTGGTTGGGTCGCCGAACTCCCAGATCGAGCCGGCAGGCTTCGGATCCGTCGGCTCGTAGTAGGGCGGGAAGGCGGGATTGTCGGCGCCGACCGTCAGGGTCCCGGCAGTCAACGTGGCGAGATCCGCGGGGGTGCACGGATTAGGCGTTGCGGTCGGGGCCGCTGTCACGACGGCCGTCGGGGCCTCCGTCGCTGTCGGCGCGACGGTCACACCGCCCCCGCCACAGGCGGCGAGAGCAAGGGTAACGGCGGCGAGGACGCCGGAACGGGTCAGAGAACGCATCGGGGAACTCCTTCTCAAGATCGTCTGGAGTGTATACGAACGAGATCGCCGGTCGACAGGCCGAGGCGCCGCGCGGCGTCCCCCTGGTTGTCCGCGAAGGCGAGCCAACCCGAGGAGTCGCGGTACATCAGGGCCGCTCCGAGTGGAATCTCGCCGAATGTCCGGGTCCAGGTCGGGCTCTCAATCCTGTCGCCCGCATTGCCAAACGCGACCGACAGGACGGTGCCGGGAACCAGGGTCCCCAGCGCGGACTCGAGATCGTCGGGGGTCCCGAACAATCGAAGGTTGCCAAAGGAATCGATGAACGCGATGCTCGTCTCGAGCGTACCGGGGCGCGTCACCGGGGCCGGGAACCTGAGCTGTACGAGATCGCCCACGTCGATCACCGAGCCAATCGAATCGAACGGGGTCCCAACGGCGAGATGCGCCCCGATCGGCGCGAAGATGTCCCTGCCATGGAACGTCGAGGTCGGGCTCGCGAGCATCAGGTCCCGGTTCTCCAGGATTCTGGCCTCCCCGGCACCACCCAAGACCGCCGCGGCTGGCATCAACACGCCGTTGTCCGGTCCGACCAGGACATCGCCGCGGGCA
>JAYWFP010000298.1:0-3295 GCA_043778745.1 Chloroflexota bacterium | reverse complement strand
GGAGACGGCGCTGGCCGCGCTCGGCGAGTTGCTGGCGGCACGTGGACTGCACTACGAGCTCGTCCTCGTCGGTGGAGGCAACCTCATCCTGCGCGAGTTCATCCAGCGGCCGACCACCAAGGATCTCGACATCCTGGGCGCGAAGACCCCGGACGGTGTCGATCTGATCCGCCCGATGCCTGAACCACTCCAGGACGCAGTCATGGACGTCGGTCGAGCTTTCGGACTCGCGGACGACTGGCTAAATACCGGCCCGGACGACCTGCTCGACCTCGGTCTGCCTGACGGCTTCGTCACGCGTCTCGAGCCCCGCGACTACGGCGGCCTGGTCGCGTGGCTGGCGGGCTGGTTTGACATGGTGTGCTTCAAGCTCTACGCCGCCGTGGATCAAGGGCCCCGCAGCCGACACTTTCAAGATCTCCGCGATCTGAAGCCGGACCGCGACGACCTCCTCTCCGCCGCCCAGTGGGCCATGAGCCACGACCCGTCACCCGGCTTCCGAGGACTGCTCGTCGAGACGCTTCGGGCGCTCGACATCGAGGATGCAGATGCAGCCGTTGGCTAGCTCGCTCCATGGAGCGCTCCTCGACCGAGCCTGGATCCAGTGGGCCGCGCTGGGCGTCGACGCCACGGTGGACCGCGACGATGCCGTCGTCGATCCCGAGGCCCTGATCGCCCTCACGGCCGAACTGGGCGACGCCGATGCACGGCTGCGCGACCTCAGCACGGACTGGTGCGTCGACTTTGGCCGGTACGTCAACGGCTCCCGCCTCAAGCAGGTGACGCGCGAGCTTGGAACCCCGAAAGACGCCATCGGTGAATACGTCGCCACAGTCGCCGCGGCGGGAGGCCCAGCGTGGCCGATGGCGACGAAACCTCGGCCCAACTACGTCCGGCGGGAGAAAGCTCGACTCGACGCTGCAGACTCCCGACCGCGTCTGCGCATCCGGCTTCGTGCGGCGTTCGGGGTCAACGCCCGGGCGGACATCCTCGCCGCGCTCCTGGCCGCATCACCCAACGGCCTCAACGCCGCGGATCTCGCCCGCAGCACGCGCTTCACGAAACCGAGCGTCGCCTCCGCTCTGGAGGCGCTCCTGCTGGCGGGACTCGTAGCGGCGCAACCTGTTGCCAACGAGCGGCGCTTCAGCGTGCCGACGAAGGTTCCCATCCTACCGGGCCTCCGTCCGCCGGTGCCGCAGGCGGACTGGGTTGCTCGCTTCTCCGTGGCACTCGAAGTCTTTCGATTCCAGTCGCGCAGTGACATGTCGACAACGGTCCGGGCCATCGAGGCGCGCCGGCTCGTCAACTCGCTCGTAGCCCGGATCTCGACTGAGCGCATGCCGATGCCATACCTCGACGCCGGCGGGGCCGAGTTCGCGATGGCCTTCGATCGGTGGATCGTCCACCTCGTCGACTGGCTGCGGGCGCCCGCTCGGTCGTAACAGCTGCGGGACGATCGATGAGGTCTGCGACGCCCTGGGGCGGATCACCACCAAGACCATCGGTTATTCCGTCGATACGTACAGCTATCTCGGGTCCACGCAGACCGCCTGGCAGATCGCCAATGCCGGTGGCAGTCGCATCACGACTCGTGGTCCGTTATTTGAGTCCTCCACGTCCGATGCGTCGGTATCGCTCCTATTCTGGGCTTTCCGATCGAGGTGAGGCGTCGCTCCAGAGGCGACGCCAGGCGTCCGTCCTGTATTGCGATGGAGCAGCGCTTGGTTCAGGAACTCGACGATCAGCGCATTGAGGCAAAGGAGCGTGTCATGTCCTATGTCGTGGATTTCATCAACGTCTCGACCACAGGTCTCGAGTCCTCACCGGTTGCGCCGGCGCTCGCAGGCCTCCGTGCGAACGAGGCCCGCTACTTCAAGAGCAAGTACGGCCACGACTTCACGGTCGAGCCGGCGAGCGAAGCCGAGGCGACGCTCGGCTGGGTGACTCGCATCCTCAAGGAGGAGCGCGACATCGTCATCGCGGCCCGCCCACTCGAGGCGACCACCTTCCAGGTCGAGAACATCCGGTGGGCCCACGTCTTCTACGAGAGCGGCCTGTCGATCAACGTGCTCTACACGCTCGAGGATGCAGGGAAGCGCGCGGTCGGCTTCAAGCTCTCCGACGGCATGGAAATCCCGGCCGAACTTGCCCCGCGGTTCAAGTTCGCGCGGCCAAAATCGAAGCTGGCCGGGACGATCCGGGGCTCGTTCTTCGTGATCAAGGGCGCGACGGGCACCTCGCTCCAGATCTTGATCATCGGTGGCCCCTCTTCCGGCGCGGCCCCACGTTGCGACGATCGACCGGGGCGCTTGCCCCCAGCGTATGCGGGTCCGTCCACCTCGTCGACGCCGGCGGGACTACAGGTCCAGGTGCAGCCGTAGCGCCTCGTCCAGGTCCACCATTCGTGACGCCGGGACGATCCCAAGACGTTCGCCGAGTCGCTCGACATCGACCGAACGGACCTGTTCGGCCTGCGCCTTCGAATCGCGATCGAGCCCGGTCGGAGCGGCGGGCAGGAGCACCTGGAAGGGGTAGACGCGGTCGACGTTCGAGGTGATCGGGACAACCGTGATCACGCCGCGTTCGAGGCGGCCCGCGGTCGCGTTCGCGATGTCGTTGCTGACAACGATCGCCGGTCGGTGCTTGTTGGATTCGGTGCCGCGGATTGGATCGAAGTCAACGGTGACAATGTCCCCGCGCCGAATCACGGCTCGAGCCCGTCGCCGACGGTCGAGTCCCACGGGTCGGGCGCCTCCGCCGCTGCGCGCTCCTGCCAGGCTGATTCGTAGGCGGTCCCGAGTTGGCCGATCCGAAGTAACCGAACCGCGCGCTGGAGCGCAGCCGATCGAGAATCGAGGCCCTGCTCCCGCGTGTACGCGTCGAGGAATTCAACGTCCTCGCCCGGAAGGCTGACACTGACTTTCACCCTGCGATGCTACCACGGTAGTAGTCGGGTAGCAACGCGACGTCCGGACGCCGTGACAGGATCGTCGCGCTACTTGACGGAGATCGCGACCGAGATCGCGAGTTGGCCGACGACCCGGCCATCAAAGCCAACAACCCAAAGGCTGTAGTTGGCGACCGAGGCGCCGGTGCGCAGTGGAACCGGCACGTCGATGTGGCTTGGCGCACCCGCGACGTCGACAGGGAGCCAGACATTTCCGCCGTCGCCGGCCGCTGGATGGTCTGATCCCTCCCAGCGCAGGAAGCTCCAGCCAGCCGGCAACGTCAGGGTCATCTGATCGCCCGAGTTGGCGAGGACCTCGCCGACTGGGTCGCCCGGCACGCCGTCCGC
>JAYWFP010000297.1:0-3307 GCA_043778745.1 Chloroflexota bacterium | reverse complement strand
GACGAGTTGCTGGCGAGCGTGGAGGACCGTGGGATCGGCATCGCGGCCGCGGACCTGCCGCGTATCTTCGAGCGTTTCTACAAGGCGGACCGGTCAAGGGCGTCGGGCGGCGGAACGGGCCTCGGGCTGGCGATCGCGCGCCACATCGTCGAAGGCCACGGCGGGCGCATCGTCGTCGAATCGGTGGAACATGAGGGCGCCACGTTCACCATCACCCTGCCGATCGCCGGTACGTTGGCGCCCCGACCGTCGCGAGGAGCCTGAATGTCATCACTCGACGTCGCCACGTTGAACCTGCGGAACATCGCCGATCGGTGGCCGGAGCGATTGCCGCTCCTTCTCCAGGACATGGCGTCGATCCAGCCCGACGTCCTCGGGCTGCAGGAATGCGTGTTCGCCGTGGGGCAGGATCGCGTGCTCGGCGCGGCCGGCGCGGGTCGCTACGAGATCGAGCGGGGCTGGGCCGGCCGTCCCGAATACGGCAACAGCATCCTCGTGCGATCACCGTTGCGAGCAGGTTCGTCCGAGCGGCTCGACCTCGGGATGAACCGTTCGGCCCTCCGGGTCCCGATCTCGTTGCCGGACGGATCCGTGGTGGCGTTCGTGGTGACCCACCTCCATCACATCCCGGCCGACGAGTCCGGGCGTGAGGGCCAGGCCCGGGCACTCGTCGCCTGGCTGGCCGAGAGACCAGCTCCCGGGGGCACGATCGTGGTCGGCGATTTCAACGCCGAGCCGGTCGAGGCCACGTACCAGGTCATGGTGGACGCTGGGTTCCGGTCGGCGTATCAGTCGGTGCACGGGACCGAGCCGGAAGTGACGTGGCCGTCGGGGATTCAGGCGCCGGGCATGGATGTCGATGGCGATCCGGGTTGCCTCGACTACATCTGGCTGAACGGCGAGCTCCATGCCGAGACGAGCCGGCTCGCGTGGGATCGGCCCGCCGTGGGAGATCCAACGCTCTATCCGTCCGATCACGTCGGCCTCGTCGCGCGCATCCGGGTGGGTGCGTGACCGTCCGTTCTGGAGCGCCCCCTGCCGGTCGTCGCGCGCTCCGGCTGGCGCACAGGGGCGATTGGCGCGCCGGACCGGAGAACTCGCTGATCGCAATGCGTGCCGCGCTGGCCAACAGTGCCTGCGACGGCCTGGAATTCGATGTCCGCGGGTCGCGCGAGGGCATTCCGATCGTGCTCCATGACGCCACCCTGCAACGTGTCCAGGGGCGTCCGGAGCGACCCGGGGACATGACCGCCAGGGAACTCGCGGCTGTGGGCGTACCGACGCTTGCCGAGGTCCTCGAGTCTGTTGGTCCCCTACCGTTCCTCGACATCGAGCTGAAGGGCGACCCAGTTCCCGGCGTCATCGAGGTCATCGAAGGAGCCCGCGGGCCATCGATCGAGCGTACGGTCGTGTCGTCATTCGAGATCGCAACCCTGGTCTGGGTCGGTCAGATCCGACCTCGTTGGTCGCGCTGGCTGAATGCGGGCGACCTGACGGCAGCCACGATTCGGACCGCGCTGGATCTTGGCTGCCGCGGGATTTCGGTGAATTGGGGGGCGATCAACCCGGAGACGATGGGCCGGGCTACCGGGGCGGGGCTCGAGGTGGCTGCATGGACGGTCCGCAGACGGCCGACCGCGGATCGTCTCGAGCGTCTGGGCGTTGTGGCGCTATGCGTCGAGGCGGCCGCTCTCGACGGATGGCCCGAGCCGAGCTGATCGCTCAGCAGCAGGCACCACTCCCGCAGGCGCAGCCGTCAGCGTCGACCATGGCGAGCTCTCGCGTCGTGTTCGGGGAGGGAAGTACCGCCCGAAGCCCGGCCACGTCGGCGGTGATCCAGTCGAGCGGCTTGCTCGCGCGGATGATCATCGAGTGGAGGCCATCCGCGACGGCGTGCGTCGGCTGAAGGTCCACGTCGACGAGGCCAGCGGCCCGCAGGCCATCGCGAAACTCGGATGTCGACAGGGCTCCGGCGATACAGCCGACGAAGTTACCTCGTTCGGCACGTTCGGACGGCGACAGCCGATCCTCAGCCACGACGTCGCTGATGCCCATGCGTCCGCCCGGGCGCAGGACGCGGGCAATCTCCGCGAGGACAGCGCCCTTGTCCGCTGCCAGATTGACCACGCAGTTGCTGATCACGACATCGACGCTGGCGTCGGCGAGTGGCAAGGCTTCGATGGTGCCCTTCAGGAATTCCACGTTCGTGATCCCGGCCTCGGCGGCATTCCTGCGTGCAAGGTCGAGCATTTCGTCCGTCATGTCGACGCCGATGGCCCGACCGGTCGGGCCGACCCTGCGCGCGGACAGCAGCACGTCGATCCCGCCGCCGGACCCGAGATCGAGCACGGTCTCGCCAGCCTTGAGCTCGGCCACGGCCGTCGGATTGCCGCAGCCGAGCGACGCGAGAACGGCTGCGTCAGGCAGCTCGGCCCGTTCGTCCGGTGCGTACAGGAGCGACCCGAAGACGATGCGGCCGTCATCGGTACAGCAGGACTCGAGCGCCTCCGAAGCAGTCCCATCCGACCCTGCGGCAATGCGGGCCGCGTCGGCATAGCGAGACCGGACTGCTTCGTGGATGTCGGCCACATCGGCGGCCCTCGACGTCAGATCGATGGGTGAGGTCATCGTGCAAGCTCCCGGTGGTTGGTGGGTTCCAGGTTACGCGCAGCAGGCCGCGAGGTCAGGCAGGGTCCCCGATTGGCTCAGTGCCGGGAACCGAACCTGGCGCCGCTCCTGGGACCGAGCCAAGGCCGCGTCTTCGGCCTGGTGCTGCCGAAAGTCCGTGGCCATGCGCGCTTCGTGCAGAGCGACGTGATCCATGCGATCGCGATCCTCGCCGAGACTGTTGGTACCGACCAGCCAGGCCGGTGATGTCAGGTGAAACATGGTTTTCTTCTCCATTTCGCGGCGCGACCTTCGCACCTCGCGTATCGACAGCCATCAATATGGGCCACATATTGAAGCTTGTCAATATCGAACGCTATCGATTAGACTCCGGGCCATGAAACGGCCTCTTGACCCCGACGTCCTCCTCCTGGCCGCGCTCGCGGATCCGGTCCGGCTGACCATCGTTCGCCAGCTTGCGGACTGCGACGGTATCTGTGCGTGCGACTTCACGGACTCGTGCGATGTGTCTCAGCCGACTATCTCGCATCACCTCAAGGTCCTTCGCGAGGCCGGCGTCGTCAGTTCCGAGCGGCGTGGATCGCAGGTCTACTACCGTCTGGCGCCGGTTGCGATCGGGCGGCTCGCAGCGATGGCGCGCGAACTCGTGCCCGGCGACTTCATCCCGGCCGGGGACCTC
>JAYWFP010000296.1:0-3309 GCA_043778745.1 Chloroflexota bacterium | reverse complement strand
CTGATCGATGCGACGATCGTGCGGGTCATCCTCCTGCCCGCTTCGATGCAGTTGCTCGGAGACTGGAACTGGTGGCTCCCACGATTCCTGCGCTGGCTGCCGGTGATCACGATCGAGGGCGAAGGCCCCGAAATGGACGAGGCCGAGGGCAGCTGATCGCGGCGCGCCGGCGCGGCGGGCGACGGCACGACCCGGCCCGCCGCGGGCGGGCGACGGCGCGACCCGGCCCCGCCCCGACTCGGCCAGGCGCCCGGATCAGTACCGGGGCGTGGTCGCTGGACTCGGCGAGCCGGAACCCGAGTTCGGCCCACCGTCGGGCGACGCCACGAACCAGACGCCATTGAGGCCCTGTCCGTTCACCTCACCCGCGGCGGCATCCCCGGAGAAGTAGTAGAGCGGCGCGTCCTTGTAGGTCACCTGGGTGGTTCCGTCTGCCCGGCTGAGCGTCCCGAACGTACCCGTGACATCGGCTCCGCCCTTTGCCGATTCGCCCGCGTCGAGCACAAACGCCGGCCAGGCCGTGGCGCAGCTTCCCGTGCACGTGCTCACGCCGGGTGTGTCCTTGGTCAGCACGTACAGGGTCTTGTCATCCTCGCCGGTGAGGAACGCGCCGATGGTCGTGTCGTGGGCGACCTTCACTTCATAGACCGAGCCACCAGAGCCTGCCTTGCTCGGGCTCGGCGTGGCACCGCCCCCATACGGGCCACCCGTCGGCCCGTTGCATGCGGCGAGCATGAGGGCACCGGCGACCGCGAGGGCGCCAAGGCGTTTGCTGCCCTGAGGCTTCAGTTTATTCATCGTGACGTTCCTCCAAACCGTTCTCCAGCGGCGCCAGGGACGGTACGGAATCAGGCTCCGCCCGTCACCCACCACTACGATCCAGATTCGACGTCGGATCGCGAGGGCGGAATCCCGTCCGGGTCGGCGCCGTCCAGGATGCTGAACCAGAATCGCGCCCCACTGCCATCGCGGTTGGCCGCTCCGAATGTTCCCCCGTGCGCGAGGACAGCGCTCGCAACCGTGGCCAGACCCAGGCCTGAACCGGTGCCCGTGCTCGATGCGCCACGGATGAAGGGTTCGAACAACGCGTTCGGCAGATCGGTCCCAAGACCTCGACCGCGGTCGAGCACTTCGATCGTGAGCCTGGTGCCGGCCCCTTCCGCTTGGGCATGACCTCGAATCTCGACCAGACGACCATCGCCGCCGTGGGTCAGGGCATTGGTCACCAGGTTGCCGAGCGCATGCTCGACCCGCACTCGGTCGACGTGCACGATCACGTCGGGCACCTCGACTTCGAGGACCGCATGCTGCCGACGAATCAGCGGTTCGACGGCCCGGGTGACTGACCCGACGATCTCGCGAAGGGGAACCGGGCGCCGGTCGATGCGCCTGGCATCCTCCTGGTTCGCCGCGAGTTCGAGCAGGCTCGTGACGAGGCTGCTGATGCGAATCACGTCTCCCTGGGCGTCCGAAACGGCCCGTCGAACGTCGGCGATGCTCGTGCCGGCACGGTCCACGTCGTCAAGCTCTGCCCTGAGGGCCGCCAGGGGCGTCCGTAGCTCGTGCGACGCCATCGCCACGAACAGGCGCTGTCGGTCAACAGAGTCCGAAATCCGATCGAGCATGCCGTTGAGCGTTTGAGTCAGCCGCCCGATCTCGTCGAGCCGGGCTGGCTCTGCCAGCCGACGAGCCAGGTTCGTCGGGTCAATGCCTGATGCGTTGTCGATCAGGCGCTCGACGGGCCGCAGTGCTCGACCGGCGAGCAGCCATCCGCCGAGCAGGGATGCTGCCCCGACAGAGAGTCCGACGACACCGAGGAGCCGCGCGAGTGCCGCTTGGGACGCGTCGATTGGCCGGAGGTTGGCACCGGTCACCACTATTGTCCCGTCCGGCGCGTTCCGTGTGAACAAGAGGTATTGCTGCTCACCGGCTTGGAAAACGCCGTTGACCGGCCGCAGGCCGTGGGGCGCCATGCTCGTCGCCTCCTGGAGGCTTCCATCGGCCCTGAACAGGGCGGCAAAGACCGCGGGCATGGCCTGATCTGATTCCTGGAGTCCCGCTTGCCCCGCATTCTCGATCGACGAGAGGATCCCGTCCGCGCGCGTTTGGAGCGTGATCTCGAGCGAGGCACGGAGAGCCGACCCCATCTGCCACCACACGAACAGGCCGACGATGAGGAAGGTCACGACGACGCCGATCCAGTAGCTGACCGCGAGACGCGTGCGAATGCTCACGCCGGGCCCACTGGACGCTTAGGGCGGAGAGCGTAGCCGACGCCGCGGACCGTCTCGATCCACGGTGAGCCCACGTCGGGGCCGAGTTGCTGTCGGAGCAATCGGACATATACGTCGATGATCCTGGGGTCTCCGTCGAACGCCCAATCCCACACCTGGTCGAGGATCTGCGAACGCGACAGGACCTGGTCCGCACGTCTGGCGAAGAACTCCAGAAGGGAGAATTGTCGAGCGGTCAGGTTGAGTTCCCGTGACCCAAGGGTTGCGCGATGGGACGAGGGGTCGAGTTCGAGCGTCCCGACGACGAGACTCGTCGGCCGAGTGCTCGGTCCTCGCCGATCCAGGGCACGGAGGCGGGCCTCAAGTTCGGCAAAGGCGAACGGCTTCACGAGGTAGTCGTCGGCTCCGACGTCGAGGCCCCGAACGCGGTCAGTGACGGCGTCGCGCGCCGTGAGCATGAGCACTGGGCTCCAGTCGCCGGCCGATCGGAGTTCACGGCACAGGCTGAGCCCGTCCCCGTCGGGAAGCATCACGTCCAGGATGAGGACGTCATGGGTTGTCTCGGAAATGAGCCATCGAGCTTCCTCGACGGTTCCAGCCACATTGACAATGTGACCGGAGCGATGAAGGCCACGGACGACAACCCCACGCAGCCGCTGGTCGTCCTCGAGCATCAGGATCTTCACGGTTCGATTCTTGCGGCGGAATGTGAAGGCCATGTGAATCCCACGTGATTCGAGATTCACCGGAGGCTCATGACCGGCGGCGCAGGGTGGGCTTGAGATCGGGCGAAAGACCCGATGCCAACCAGGAGACTGAGCCATGAAGCTCGACCGTTTCCGCGCTCCGGCCCTCGCCGCGACCGCGATCCTTCTCATCTCGGGAGCGGCAAACGCGCTCGCCGCGAGCCCGCCCGCAACCCTTCCCGCGTCAGTGAATCAGGTGACCCAGGTGGCACCCGCTGACACGGAGACGCTTCAGGAAGGCGATCAGACCACGCCGGACGTCGCCGGCTCCGATGCGTCGACTGTCGAAGTCCCCGAGGCCGCGGGCACCGCGGCCGAAGCTCCGGATG
>JAYWFP010000295.1:0-3316 GCA_043778745.1 Chloroflexota bacterium | reverse complement strand
TCCGGATCGGCGTCCAGGACGACGGCCCGGGTATTCCGCCGGAGTGGCGAGAGCGAATCTTCGAACCGTATGCCCGTCGCGACACGCACACGGCCCGGGGGTCCGGGATCGGGCTGTACGCGGCGAAACGCCTCGCTGAATCGATGGGTGGCCACGTCTGGTGCGAGCCCGCTCCGGACCAGGGCGCCCGGTTCGTCATTGCCCTGCCCGCCGCCGCAGCCGTCTAGGAGTCCGATATGCCAACGATCCGACCACTCCGCATCCTCGTTGTTGACGATGACCCGGCGATGGTTGGTGCCATCACCGCGCTCGTCGGGACTGAGGGCCACCAGGTCATCACGGCCTATGACGGCCTGACCGCCGTTCGACGGTTCCGGGACGAGCACCCCGACCTCGTGCTGTTGGATCTCGCGATGCCCGGACCCGATGGGTTCACGGTCGCGGGCCAGATCCGATCCGCCGGGGCGGCGCCGATCATCGTGGTTTCGGGCGAGAGCAGCGAGGCCGCCAAGGTCAAGGCGCTCGGGATTGGGGCGGACGACTACCTGGTCAAGCCATTCGGGCGAGCCGAGTTGCTGGCCCGGATCGCGGCCGTGATGCGCCGCGCGGCTCGCGCCGAATCCGGCGAGCTTGGCAGCGCCGTCGCGTTCGAGCGGCTTACGCTCGATCCTGCCCGCCACGAAGCCAAGGTGGGCGACGTTGGCCTCACCCTCACGCCGACCGAGTACCGGCTCCTCGAATCGATGGTTCGTGCCGCCGGAGACCTCGTTCCGCACCTCCGCCTGGCCCGTGCGGGATGGCCGGCCGAGACGGATCCTGATCTGCTCTGGCTGAAGCCGCACCTCGCTCGCCTCCGCTCCAAATTGGACCAGGTGGGTGGGCCTTCGATCGTCGCGGTCCGGGGCGTCGGCTATCGGGTGGAGCCGTCCGGAAGCTGAGCGCTTGGGGCATACGTTCCCCGCCGGGTCGTCGGGGGCCGGCTGTCCACACGCCGACCGGCATCGACGTTACTGGCCCTGCCGTCGCGGGCCGGTGGATCGGTCTGGCCGGGCGGGTCGGCCAGGCCGGCCAGACCCGTCAGGCCGGTATGCCGACGCGACCGGACCCATCGTGGACGAGTCCGACACACGGCGCCCGATGGCCAAGCGCATCACGGCCACCGACTGCACCGAAGTGCCGCCACGCGCCGCTCTCATCGGGATCTGCCTGCAGACGGCAGCCGCAGTTCGAGCAGCTGACGGCGGTCAACTGGCCGCCACGCACGGTCATCAGGTTTCGAAGCGATTCTGGCTGGTGAAGCACGGATCGGCCCTCCGGGCGCTGAACACGGATCGTAGGTGAGGAGTCTCGCGGACCTACGATCGCGCCGCCATGACGATGGCGGGTCAAATGGGTTGCGACCGGGTATCGATGGGCGCGGCGAGCCTCTCGGCTGAGTGATTATCCGGTTCGACGACCGAGAGCCATCACAGAGCCAACGCCTCATCGGCATGCAGCTCGCCGGCGAGCAGGGACCGCCGCTGTCGATCGTGGCTCCGTCCGCGGCGAAGACCCTGCCGGGGTGGCGGCCCCAAAACCGCGGTCGCGGTCAGCAGGCGACCGACCATCGTGGCGCCCACGGGTTGCGACGGGGTTCCGGGAGGGTTCGAATCGGTGGAGGGCCCGGTGGGATTCGAACCCACGACACGAGGATTAAAAGTCCCCTGCTCTGCCGCTGAGCTACGGGCCCGATGCGAAGCGTAGCCGATGGTGCGCCACAGCCCGCCAGCGCCGCGCGACTGAGCCCGCCGCCCCCGCGCGACCAGTGGCCCGCGGCGAGGCGCGACCGAGCCCGCCAGCGCCGCGCGACTGAGCCCGCCGCCGCCGCGCGACCAGTGGCCCGCGGCGAGGCCACCCCGAGCGCGATCAGCGGCCTTCGTAGACCTCGGGGTTCACGGGCGTCGGGAGACGCTCACCGCGAACACCGGCCAGGAGATTCGCGGCGGCCATGGCGGCCATCCTGCTGCGCGTGGCCCGCGACGCGGAGGCGATGTGCGGGACGATCAGGCAGTTGTCGAGGGTCAGCAGCGGGTCGTCGAGCGGGATCGGTTCCGGATCAGTGACATCGAGGGCCGCGGCGAAGATCACGCCTTCGCGAAGGGCCTCGTAGAGCGCCTTCGGATCCACCACGGGACCGCGTGATGTGTTGACCAGCACCGCGTCCGGCTTCATCCAGCCGAGCCGCTCCGCGTTCATCAGGTGGCGCGTCTCGGCCGTCAAGTTGACGTGGAGGGACACGAAATCCGACTTGGACAGCAGCTCCTCGAGCGGCAGAAACTGGGCGCCGAACGGCTCTTCGATCTCGGCCGGGAGTCGCACGACATCGTGGTAGAGGATTCGCATCCCGAACCCGAGCGCCCGCTGCGCGACGGCCTGCCCGATCCGCCCGAACCCCACGATCCCGATCGTCGCGCCATGCACATCCGGGCCGAGGAGGAGCATTGGTCCCCAGGTCCGCCACTGGCTCGACCGAACGTAGCGATCCCCCTCCGGGATCCGGCGCGCCGCGGCCATCAGCAGCGCGAAGGCAAGATCCGCGGTGGTGTCGGTGAGGACGCCGGGCGTATTGCCGACCGCGACGCCCCGCTTCGTGCAGGCCGCCACTTCGATGTTGTCGAACCCGACCGCGAAGTTCGAGACGACCTTGAGCTGCGGGCCGGCGCGATCGAGAAACTCGTCGTCGACCCGGTCGGTCACGAGTGTCAGGACTCCGTCGCAGCCCTCGATCGCGCGCAGCAGCTCCTCACGTGGTGGCGGCAGGTCCTGCTCCCAGACACGCGCGTCACAGGCCTCGACGATCGGCCGCAGACCGTCATCGGGAATGATCCGGGTGACGAAGACCCGAGGGCGGCCGTCCATGATCAGCCCATCGCCGCGACGGCAGCCGGCGTTCCGATGACGCCCACGCCACTTGCGATTCGCATGCCCTGCATCCTAGGGGCATAAACTCAGCCTGATGACCCAGTTCTACTCGATCGACGAAGCCAATGAGGCCCTGCCCGAGGTGGAGCGGATCCTGCTCGACCTGCGCGATCAGCGGGCCGAGCTCATCCAGCTCCGTGACGCTGTCGTTGACGCGTCCGGCGATGAGCGAGGAAGTGTGGATCGCGGCGGCCGAACCACCGGGCTGGCGACGGAGGCCGGAGTCCATGCGGACGATCGTCGGCGCCTTCGGCTCCGGATGCAGGGTTTGATCGATCAGATGCAGGCGGGGGTGACGCGCCTGGTAGAGCGCGACGTCACCCTTCGGGAGATCGAAGCCGGATTGATCGATTTC
>JAYWFP010000294.1:0-7874 GCA_043778745.1 Chloroflexota bacterium | reverse complement strand
CGGCCAGTTCGCGGAGCGTCTCGAGCAGACCCTCGACATCGGACTCGGTTGCCTGCGTGTTCAGGATCCCCGCCCGGAGCCAGGTCGAGCCGCGCAGGTGGGTAGTGGAAACCCAGCCCGCGCCGGAGGCCTCGAGATCGCGCTGGAGGTGGTCCTGGTGCTCGTCCAGGGCCACCGCATCGAGCCCAGGAACGAGGTGCCGGAAGCACACGACCGACAGGTTTGGGACCGCCGGCAGGGCCTCGAAGTCCGTGCTCGCCGCGATCACCGCCGCGAGATGGGCCGCGAGGTCGTTGTTGGCCTCGATCAGCCGCCCGAAGCCGGGCGTGCCGAGGTGTCGCCACGAGAACCACAGCTTGAGCGCCCGCCAACGACGCGTGCCCTCGAACCCGAGCTTCCAGAAGTTGAGGCCGACGTCGTGGGGATCGGGGGCAGCGTACGAATCAGGGGTTGGCGTCGGTGCCATCGTCCCGTGGCCGGCCCGGTAGTACTCCGGTCGACGCTCACCAAAAACGGACTCGAGACCAGCCCCGTCGCGGACCATGAGTCCACCGATGTCGTAGGCCTGGAAGAACCATTTGTGGGGATCGATCGTGACCGAATCCGCTCGGTGGAGGTCAGGGACTCGTCCCGCGTCGCGGGTCGACAGGCGTGCGCCTGCCCCATACGCCGCATCGATGTGGAGCCACAGCCCCTCACGCGTTGCCAGGTCGGCGAGCTCGCCGATGGCATCGACCGCTCCCGTGTTCGTGGAGCCGGCAACGGCCGCGATGGCGACGGGGGTCAGGCCGCGGGCCTGGTCCGCGGCGATGGCCGCACCGACCGGCCCGCCTCGGAGGCGGAAATCACCGTCCGCAGGCACCGTCACGAGCGTCTCGATCGGGAACCCGAGTTCGTCGAGCGCCCGTCCGATCGAGAAGTGGCTTTGGTCGCCCGTGTAGACGCGCAGTCCCTCCAGAGCGGCCCCGCGCGGCGGCCGATCCAGGCTCATCACCTTCGGCACGTGAGAATCCCGCATCAGGGCCATGCCGATGAAGTTGGCCATCACCCCGCCGGACGTGAGCAGCCCGAAGCTCGAGCGGTCATAGCCGAGCAGGTCGCACAGCCAGCGGACGACCTCCTCCTCCATCGTCGCCGCAACCGGGCCGGCGTGGAAGATGTCCACGCCCTGTTGCGCGAACTGGCTCAGGACCTCGCCGACGATCGAGGCGATCAGTGGCGGCGGTGTGAAGTACCCGAACGAGCGAGGATGCCAGGCGCTGACGGTGTTCGGGGCGATCCGCTCGCGGAACTCGTCGAGCAGAACCGCCAGGGCGGTCGGCTCCATCGGCGCCTGCCCCGGCTCGCCGGATCGCCCGAAATAGCGGCTGCGCAGAGCCGCGAACTCGGTGTCTGGACCCATCGCACGCTCGAGGCCGTGGTCGTACAGATAGTCGAGACCCACCTCCCAGGTCGCGGCACCGAGCGTCCGAAGAGAATCCCGTGCCGTCGCGGGATCGCGAATGCCGAGCAGCTCGGGCTCCGGGTGCCACGCGAAGCGGGCGTCGAAGTCCTCGGGCACCGGCGGGCGCGTCGGACGAGACGGACGGTCGTGTGTGGGCATTGCCCGATGGTACGAGACCGTCGGTTCCTCGCGCGCCCGGGGCTCGACGCCCAAGCACGTCGCCGCTCCCGGCGCAAGCACGTCGCCGCTCCCGCGGCCGAGCCCCGCCGCGCCAACTGATCCGTCAGACGGGAAAGCCGTGACGCACTTGCGGCTGATCGGCATACTCCTGCGAGACCCATGTCGGCATCGACCGTGAAGGAAGGCTTCGTGGCGGAACCTCGAACGATCGTTTTCTTTCCGGAAGGCGCCTACGGGCCCACGAACAACTGTGTCGGCATTGGACAGCAGTTGCAACGGAACGGCCACCGGGTGGTCTTCATTGTCGAGGAGTCATTCGCCGGCCGCCTCGAGGCTCAGGGCTTCGAAGAGCGTCTGATGCGTCTCGGTCCGGCGCCCGAGGCCGAGGAGATCCCTGGGCAGTTCTGGATCGACTTCATCCGCGACACCGCACCGATCTTTCGCAAGCCCACCATCGAACAGCTGGGCGAATTCATGGCGCCGACCTGGCAGGCGCTGATCGACGGCTCGAAATACGTCGATGATCGACTTCGCGAGATCATCGACGAGGTCCGGCCCGACGTCCTGGTCGAGGATAACGTCGTCGCCTTTCCGGCCGTGGCCGCATCTGGACGTCCGTGGGTCAGAATCGTGTCCTGCAATCCGGCCGAGGTCAAAGACTCCGCCGTTCCGCCGCTCTCGTCGGGCTATCCGGTAGCTGATCGATCGGGTTGGGCGGCCTTCACCGCGGAAGTGGACCGGACCCATCGCCCGATCTGGGACGAGTTCAATGCCTTCGTGACGGAGCGCGGCGCGCCGTCCCTCGCGTGGACCGAGTTCGGCCCTGAGTTCATTCATGAATCCCCCTGGCTCAACCTGTATTCCTACCCGGCCGAGGCCGACTATGACCGCGCACGTCCGCTGGCGCCGACCTGGCATCAGCTCGATTCCACCGTCCGCGAGACCGCGGATACCTGGGACCTACCCGCGCATCTGCGCAGTCGTGAAGGCGCGCTCATCTATCTGTCCCTGGGCAGTCTCGGGTCGGCTGACGTCGGCCTCATGCAGCGACTCGTCGATGTCATGGGCACCACCAGGCATCGAGTCATCGTGTCAAAGGGGCCCCTCGAGGATCAGATCACGCTCCGCGACAACATGGCCGGATCCGGGTTCCTGCCCCAGCCCGCGGTCCTTCCACAAGTCGATCTGGTAATCACCCACGGCGGTAACAACACGGTCAC
The DNA here is from genome assembly GCA_043778745.1 of Chloroflexota bacterium. Taxonomy (GTDB): domain Bacteria; phylum Chloroflexota; class Limnocylindria; order Limnocylindrales; family CSP1-4; genus UBA5189. Next base: position 5,030 of record JAYWFP010000294.1, on the reverse strand, counting down.
CGAATCATTCCATCACGGCAAGCCCATGATCGTGCTGCCACTGTTCTGGGACCAGGTGGACAACGCGCAGCGGGTGGACGAAACCGGGCTCGGCGCTCGGCTCTCGACCTACGAATTCACCGACCAGGAGCTGACGGGCGCCGTCGAGCGACTGCTCGGAGATGCATCACTCAAAGCACGGATGGCGGCCATGTCGGCACGTATCCGGGGCACATCCGGCACCGCCCGGGCGGCCGAACTCATCGAACGCGTCGCCCTGGGCGGCGGGCCGGTCACGAGGGCGTGATGTACGGCACATTCAAGCAACAGGAGGAGGGATTGATGAGAACCCAACGGACCATCGGTGCAGGGCACCGCGCACTCGGGCTTCTGGGCATGCTCGCCCTGGTGGTCGCCGCCTGCGGCAGTGCTGCGAGCCCGACCCCCGAAAAGCCCTCCGGCAAGATCGTGGTCTCGAACTGGGACCTGTACTTCCCCGAGGACCTGATCAAGAACTTCACGGCCGAAACCGGCGTCGTGGTCGAGTGGAGCAAGCACACTACGAACGAGGACATCATCGGCAAGCTCGATGCCGCCAATGGAACCGGTTTCGACATCGTCTTCGTATCGGCGCCGTTTGCCGAGGGCTTGAACAACCGCGGCTGGGCCGAAGCGCTCGACCACGGCAAGCTCGCCAACGTCGCCAACCTCAGCCCCGAGGCCGACAAGCTCGGCTACGATGTCGGCAACAAGTTCTCCGTGCCCTACACATGGGGAACCACGGGCCTGTGCTATCGATCCGACCTGGTGACGGGTACGCCGACCAGCTGGAACGACCTGCTGGCGCCGACAGCCCAACTCGACAAGAAGATCACCGCGCTGGCCACCGACCGGTGGTTGTTGCTGCCGGCGCTCAAGTCGCTTGGATACTCGGTCAACGAGACCGATGAGACCAAGCTCAACCAGGCACGGGATCTCCTGATCGAAGCCAAGAAGCATCTCCTTGCCTACGACGACACGACGTTCTATTCCAAGCTCGTGTCCGGCGAGGCGCTTCTCGTCGAGGCCTGGGACGGCTGGTGCAACTACGGCATCACCGATAACGCAGACATCAAGTTCGTGATCCCGTCCGAGGGCAGCGACCTGTGGAGTGACACGATGGTGATCCTGAAGTCGTCGAAGAACAAGGCGGCCGCGTACGCGTTCATCGACTACATCCTTCGGCCGGAAGTTGCCAAGACCGTCGTCGACCTGACGCTCTACAAGGTCCCGAACCCCAAGGCCATGGCGCTCGTGGATGCGGCCACCCTGGCCGCCTACCCGAACCTGGCGATGACCGGCGCGGACCTGCTCAAGGGCGAGCCGGAGCGCGACCTCGGCGCCGCGGCGCCGATCTGGGCCAAGATCGTCGCCGAAATCACCGCCGGCCAGTAGCGGTTCCAGCAGGACGCGGGTCGATTCGGCCCGCGTCCTGGTCCCGTCCGACATGAAGCGCCGACTGCTGCTGCTCGGGCCCGCCCTCGGCTGGTGGGCGGTGTTTCTGGTCGTTCCGGTTGGCCTCGTGATCGCCTATAGCTTCTTTCAGCGCGGAACGTACGGCGGGGTCGTTCCGACATTCACGCTCGACAATTTCGTTCGCGCCTTCGACCCGCTCTACCTGCGCGTGTTCCTCTTCTCGCTCCGGGTTGCGGTGATCGCGACGGTGATTGCCCTGCTGATCGGCTACCCGGCCGCGTATTTTATCGCGACGCTCCCGAGGCGCTGGCGGACGCCGGTTCTCGTCCTGGTGATCCTGCCGTTCTGGACGAGCCTGCTCATCCGGACCTACGCGTGGATCGTCCTCCTCAACGGCGAGGGCCTGATCAATCGGGGGCTCGAGTCGCTCGGCCTCATCAAGGAGCCACTTCCGCTCCTGTACAACGAGTTCGCGATCGTCCTTGGCCTCGTTTACGGCTACCTGCCGCTCATGATCCTGCCGATCTACTCGTCCATCGAGCGACTCCAGCCGGAACTTCGCGAAGCGTCGGCCGACCTTGGCGGCAATCCGCTCCGGACCTTCCTGCGGGTGACGCTTCCGCTGACCCTCCCGGGCCTCGCGGCGGGCTGCATTTTCGTGTTCGTGCCGAGCCTGGGCAATTTCATTGTGCCGGATCTGCTCGGTGGCGGGCTCAGCATCATGGTTGGCAACCTCATCCAGGCCCAGTTTCTGAAGGCACGGGACTGGCCATTCGGAGCGGTCCTGTCTCTCGCCTTGATCGCGCTGATGGGCGTCCTCCTGTTCATCCAGGCCTGGCTCCAGGACCGCGACCGGCGGCAGGCGATCCATGCCTAGCTGGGCCATCGGCCGTAGGCTCATGCGCGTCGAATTCGCGCTCGTGGTCGGCTTTCTGTATCTGCCGATCGCGGTGGTCGTGGGACTGTCCTTCAACGAGTCCGGCCAGCCGACGGCATGGACCGGGTTCAGCCTCGATTGGTATGCCTCGGTGCTCGCGAACGAGGCGCTCCTCCAGGCATTCCGAAACACCCTGATCGTGGGTGTCGTGACGACCGTGATCGCCACGGTCATCGGTACGCTCCTCGCCCTCGGTCTCGAGCGGACCACCAACAGTTCGCTCCTCGACAGCGTCGTCTACGTGCCGATGATCGTCCCCGACATCGTGCTCGCGATCGCGCTGCTGAGTTTCTACAACCTCGTCTTCGCGGGCCTGCTGAACCTCGAACTCGGGCTGTGGACGGTCATCCTCTCCCACATCGTGTTCGACATTGCCTTCGTGGCGGTCGTCGTCCGGACGCGACTCCGGAATTTCGATCGCTCGATCGAGGAGGCATCCCTCGATCTTGGAGCGAACGAGCGCCGCACCTTCTTCAATATCACCCTGCCCGCGATAGCGCCCGGTGTCATCGCCGGCGGGCTGCTCGCCTTCACCCTCTCGTTCGACGAGTTCATCATCGCCTTCTTCACGAAGGGAACCACCGAAACCTTCCCGACGCAGGTCTATTCGATGATCCGGTTCGGGGTCACCCCGGAAGTCAACGCCATCGCGACGTTCGTGCTCATCATCAGCATCACGCTGGTCCTCGTGTCACAGCGTCTCCGGGAGACCGACACGTGAGCGGCCGCGAGATCATCAGGATCCAGGGCGTAACCAAGCGATTTGGCAGCGTCGTCGCCGTCGATGACGTGAGCCTGTCGATCCTCGAGAACGAGTTCTTCGCGCTCCTTGGCCCGTCTGGTTGCGGCAAGACCACCATCCTTCGGATGTTGGCCGGGTTCGAGACCCCCGATTCCGGCACGATCGTGCTGGATGGCACGGACCTCGTCGGCGTTCCGCCGTTTCATCGGCCGCTCAACCTGATGTTCCAGTCGTACGCCCTCTTCCCGCACATGCGGGTCTTCGACAACGTTGCCTACGGCTTGCGCATGGAGGGCGTGCCGGCACCGGAGATCCGGCAGCGGGTCGACGAAGCGCTCGCGCTGGTGCGCCTCGAAGGGTATGAGCGTCGCCGACCGAACCAGTTGTCGGGTGGCCAACGCCAGCGTGTCGCCCTCGCCCGTGCACTCATCAAGCGCCCTCGGGTCCTGCTTCTCGATGAACCGCTGGCGGCTCTTGATCGGCAGATCCGGATCGAGATGCAGACAGAGTTGAAGCGACTGCAGCACGCGGTCGGCATCACGTTCATCGTCGTGACCCATGATCATGAAGAGGCCCTGGCGCTCGCGGATCGGGTGACGGTCATGCGATCTGGTCGCGTGCTCCAGGTCGGGGCGGCGGACGACCTTTGGGAGCGTCCAACGAGCCGAGCAGTCGCGACTGCCCTCGGCGAGGCGAACGTCCTGCGCGGGACGGTCCTCGGCGGGCCGCACAAAACGATCCTCCGCGTCGGCGAGTTCAGCCTGCCGATCGATGCTGCCGCGGCCGCAGCCATCGGGCTCACTGACGGCTCTTCGGCTGCGATGGTGATTCGTCCGGAACGAACGAGGCTTTCGCCGATCGATCCCGACGGATCTGCGTTGGTCCATGGCCGGGTCGCCGCGACGATCTACCTGGGCGGAAGTCGAAAGGTGGTCGTGGACCTGCCTGGAGGCGCGTCAATCGTGGCTCGCGTCGATGCCGGCGCCATGGGCGAGCTGGCACTTGGCGACGCAGTGGCAATTATCTGGGCGGAGAGCGACGGAATCCTTGTCGTCGACGACTGAATTGGGTGGCGATTCGTCCGGCGTCGAGCCGTCCGGCGTCGAGCCATCCGGCGTCGATTCGTCCGGCGCACGGTCGCAGCCACGGGCCGGCGTCCTGGTTCCGGGCGCGGCAGCCGTCGTCGCCGCCCTGGGGATCGTCGGCATCGCCAACGCGCGCTGGTCCGGGCTCGCCCGAGCAGAGATCAAGCGGGTCTCAATCCTGGACGCATTTCCGCTCGGGACCTCGGGGGGCCTGGTTGTCGTGGCGGCGACCTTGGCCGGCGGAGCCTCAGTGGTGATGACGGTTCCACTCGACGATCCGGCGACCTGGACAGGCCTTCATGCGCTGATGATCCATGGTGGTCAGGTGGCCGGAACGCATGGCGGCCATCTCGAGGGACAGCCAGCAAGCCCCGCCCGGTGGGCTAACATCGCACCCCTCGCACCCATGGCCGCGGCCGGTTCGATGACCCGGATCCGGCCCGCGCCCGGAGATCAGTCACACACGAGCGTGATCCTGAACGAGGTCTCGATACTCAAGCTGTACCGGCGCTTGACTGCGGGCCCAAATCTCGAGGCCGAAACGCTTCGGGCCCTCGCGAACCGGGCTGGGACCCCGGTCCCGGATTGGCATGGGAGCGTCGAGCTCTCGCTGGCCGATGGCACCAGCACGTCGGTCGCGATCGAGCAGTCCTTCGTTCCGGATGCCATCGATGCCTTCGAGTGGCTTGCCGATAGCCTGGCCGCCTGGCTGACCGATGGCGTCGAGATGACCTCGACGGGAATGCTGCGCGAAATCGGCCTTGCGACGGGCCGGTTGCACCGTTCTCTCGCCGCAGTCGCGGAACTCGCGCTGGCGCCACGTGCGCCAACG
>JAYWFP010000293.1:0-3333 GCA_043778745.1 Chloroflexota bacterium | reverse complement strand
GAGCCGACGACGGGACTCGAACCCGGAACCTGCGGTTTACAAAACCGCTGCTCTACCAATTGAGCTACGTCGGCGCAGCGCATGGGCACTTAAGGGTGGCCCGAGCGCCCGCGAATGATAGGGCCGGGTGCATCCGACGGTCAAGCCGAGCCGATCGGGCCTCCCGGCAGCAACGCTTCGTCCCCAGTATCGGGGGATTCCGCAGCCGACTCCTCTCCTTGGGGACCGGCGGCTGCCGGGCCATCCAGCGCCTCGAGCAGGGCTTCCTCCTCCGTTGCGGCTGCGCCGGATCCGGCAGACGGTTGCTCAGTCGACCGATACCCTTCAGTGGCGCTGGGTCGGGTCGCCGGGCGCGCGCCCGGATCGCGCTGTCCAAGGGCCTCGAACAGGAGCACCGAGCCCGCCACCGCCGCGTTCAGCGATCCAATCGCGCCGCGCATCGGGATCCGTACCATCAGATCACAGCGACGACGGACCGCCGGGGCGAGGCCATGCCCTTCGCTCCCGATGATGATGGCAATCGGCCCTCGCAGGTCCGCCTGACGTGCCGACATCGGCGCATCGGCCTCGGTGCCGATGATCCGGATGCCACGGCCGTGCAGATCCGTCAGGGTCGCCGCGAGGTCGTCGACCGGGCAGAGCAGGAGGTGCTCGGTGGCCCCAGCCGATGCCTTGATGGCGGCCGGACTGAGGGGCGCCTGACGCACGGTTGGAAAGATCACGCCGTGTGCACCCGCCGCCTCCGCGCTCCTCAGGACCGTGCCCAGGTTCTGCGGATCCTCGAATGAATCGAGAACCAGGATGAACGGCGCCTCGCCGAGCTCGATCGCGCGGGCCAGGAGATCCTCGGGGGCAGCGAATACACGTTGGGCAACCACGAGCGCAACGCCCTGGTGCCCGTCAAAGCCGGTCAGCGATGTCAAGGTGCCGCCCTCGACCTCGACGATCGGAATCCGCAGGGTCGTGGCATGAAGCACGATGCGTTCCAGGGCCATCCGGCGCTGAGGCGTGACAAGGAGACGGTGGGCAGGTCGCCGGGCCGCGAACGCCTCCTCGACCGGGCGGCGTCCTGCCACGAGTTCCTCGCCCGGCCCAAGCTGTTCGGCCGTTGGCACCGGAGCGCTGGTGTACGTGCGCGGCTGATCCCATATCCGGGCAGCGCCCGGCCGGCCTCCCGGCGCTGCCCGTCGTCCGCCGCTCGGACCAGCCGGCGGACCGCCGCGTCGATCGATGCGAGGCCAACCGCGGCCCTGACCCGGTGGATCGCCTCGCTCCCCTGTCGGCCCAGATCCGTGGAAGGGCCGCGGATCCTGGTCGCCGGGCGGTCCGTCCTGGTTCACACCGGGCACGGATTGATCGGGAGCCGCCCACGGCGGTCGACTCTGGAACCGATCAACAGGGCGCGTCGGGCCCCATGGCCGGGGCGGGCGACCCGGCAGCCTTGGCCCGTGAGACGCCGGTCGCCCTTTCCCGGAACGCTCCCCTGGGCCGGGCACGGGACCGGGTCGAGGCCGAAAACCAGGGTCAGGGCGGAGCCCTTCGGATGGCCTCGGGCCCCGCGGGCCGGGGCCATCCTGGGACGACTGGAACGGTCCCGAACGACCATCCGGCCGCGAGCCAGGGCGCGCGCCCGGGCGAAGTCCCGGTCGAGGTCCGGGTCGAGGACCCTGTGCCGAGCGCCGATCAGACGAGAAGTCGGGAGTTGGGCGCGACCTCCCGCCGTGGCCGGCTGGTCCCCGCGATCCTGCTCCGGGACCCTTCGTCCGCCACACCTTCTCCTCGCGTCGCTCCGGGCGATCCGGTCTCGGCTTCGGACTCATGAGGTGCCTTCGATGCGATGCCAGCGCTGGCCATCGCGTGTGTCCTCGACCGCGATCCCACGCTCGAGCAGAGCGTCCCGGAGCTCGTCGGATCGGGTCCACTCCCGGGCGGCGCGGGCCGCTTCACGGGCGTCCAGGAGTACGGCGGATTCGGGGTCCAACTCCGCCGGAGCATCCGGCAGGACGGCCAGCACCTGGTCGAGATCCCGCAGAAGCCGAAGAGCCGACCTGGCGTCATCGGTTGACAGGCTTCGTGCGTCGATCCGCCGATTGAGCTCGCGGACGAGATCGAACACGGCCGCCAGGCCAGCGGAGATATTGAGATCGTCATCGAGCGCGGCCTCGAACGCTGATCGGGCCTCTGCCAAGGTCGCGACCAGGCCTGGGTCTGGCCCTCGCTCGTCGTGGTACGCGGTCAATGCGGCCACGAGGCTGTCGAGACGGTCGACGGCCGCGCCGGCAGCCGCAAGGGATGCCTCGCTGTACTCGAGCGCCTGGCGGTAGTGCACGGAAATCAGGGCATGCCGCAGGGCTCGTGGCGAGACCCCGCCGCTGAGAAGGTCGGCCACACGCTCGATGTTCCCGACCCGCCGGGCCATCTTCTCGCCCCCGAGCCGCAGGTGGGCGCAATGGAGCCAGGTGCCCACGAACGGCTTGCCGGTTGCGGCCTCGCTCTGGGCGATCTCATCCTCGTGGTGCGGGAAAATGAGGTCCACGCCACCGGTATGGATGTCGAAGCTCTCGCCGAGGTGCGCCATGCTCATCGCCGAGCACTCGATGTGCCAGCCGGGCCGTCCCGCGCCGATCGCCGTGTTCCAAACGGGATCGCCCGCCTTCGGTCCCTTCCAGAGTGCAAAATCACGGGCGTCGTCCTTCCCGTAGTCGTCCGCCTCCACGCGCTCGCCCACGCGGAGCTGGGTCGGATCGAGGCGGGCCAGCCGACCGTACGCCGGCCAGGATGAGATCCGGAAGAAGATCGACCCGTCCTCGGTCCGGTACGCGTGCCCACGCTCCTCGAGGGTTCCGATGAGCTTCGCGATCGCGTCGATGTGGTGCGTTGCCCGCGGCAGCACGTCAGGCGTCGTCATCCGGAGCGCAGCGGCATCGGCCGTGAACTGGGCAATCCACCGATCCGTCAGGGCGTCGATCGGCTGGCCCGCAACTCGTGCGCGCTCGATGATTCGATCGTCGATGTCCGTGAAGTTCATGACCCAGGTCACGCGCAGCCCGCGATAGCGCAGGTATCGGACGAGCAGGTCGGCGAACAAAAAGGACCGGAAGTTCCCAACATGCGCGGGCCCATAGACCGTCGGCCCGCAACTGTAGATACGGGCGTGGTCGGCCTCGAGCGGCTGAAACGCGCGGGACTCCCCGGACAGGGTGTCGTGGAGGCGCAGCGTCATGACCAGCTCCCCAGCATGGCGTCCGACGCTGCTTCCGACGACTCGAGGGCGACTGTCTGGCGGTTCGTGGAGACGATCGATGCCGTGGCGGTCGCCGAGATGGCCCGGCC
>JAYWFP010000292.1:0-3337 GCA_043778745.1 Chloroflexota bacterium | reverse complement strand
ACGCCGGTCGTCTCCGCTATTACCGAATCAACGCCCGGGGGGATCGCCGCTACCGCATCGGTGATCTCAATCGATTCCTCGCCGGCGCCGCAGCCGGGCCTGGCGCAGGCGCCGCGATCGGGCGAAACGGGCGCGGTCGACGGGGCGAGCCGACCAGCGAACCCCGGTGGCAGGCCGCGCAGGCAGGCATCGACGCGGGTGATGAAGAACCGGCACCGACGTGGGCGACCGCAGCCGAGGATCAGGCTCGAGAGACGCAGGCTGGCCTGGCGGTCCTCGCCGATCTCGGACGTCTGGGAGCTTCGATCGCCGGCATCGCGCCGGATCCCGAGGCACTGCTCGGGTCGGCCACCCGATCGATCAGGGAGGGCTTTGGCTTCCGGCATGTCTCCGTTTGGCGTCGCAACGGCGATCGACTCGAGCCAGTCGGGCTGTCCGGGCCGACCGGCATTCGGCGAGCCGACGTCGATGATCGCTCCGGGATCCTTGGCGATGCGCTCCAGCATCCCGGTACCGTCGCCGAGGCCATGACCAATGATCGCGACGGGCCGGCGGCTCCCGGGATCGATGGCCGACGAATGGCCTGCTCCATTCCCGGTGGGAACGGCGCATGGGGTGTCATCCTCCTCATCGCGGCCGACGACACCGAGCCAACGCCTACGACCCGCGCCCTGCTCGTCGGGACGGCAGACGTGCTCGGATCAATCCTGCAGGTCGCCTCGGCCTCCTCGGCGCTTGAGCAACGCGTTCACTGGGCTGAGGCCATCGGCCGCATCGCGAGCGACATCGGAAGCCGGTTCGATTCGGACCAGCTCCAGTCCCGTCTCGTCGACCATGCCATGACGATGTTCGGCGGTGATCGCGGGGCGGTCTTTCTCTTCCGCCCGGACGGATCGCGCGAGACCGTCGCATCGCGCGGGCTCTCTGTCGCGTATCTCGAGGCCATGGGTCCCGGTGAGCTCGGCGGACTGACAACGGTCGCGATCGAAGCCGGCCGACCGGCATTCGCGACCGGATTCCGGGATGATGCTCGCGCCATCAACGTGCGAGCCAACGTTGTTCAGGAGGGCTACGACACGGTTTGTGTCGCCCCGCTCCTCGACGTCGAAACCTCGGAATCGATCGGCAGCCTGAACGTCTACCACGATCGTCGGCACCAATGGGAGGCCGACGAACTCGACGCCCTCGCCCGGCTCGCCATCCAGGCAAGCGTGGCCCTCCGGAGCGCGCGCACCTACGCCCAGCTTGCGACGTGGGCTGCTCAGTTGCAGTCGATCCAGCAACTCGGTACTCGGCTCAACCGGCTGTCGGACGTGGGGGCGATCGGGAACGCGATCGCGACGGAGCTGCGCGATGTCATCGATTATCACAACGTACGGGTCTATCGCCAGATCGGTGACGATCTGATCCCGGTCGCGACGCAGGGCGAAGGTGAGTACCTTGACGAGACCGAGGACCAGCTGCGCCTGAAGGTCGGCATGGGAATCACCGGCTGGGTGGCCGCACATCGCGTCGCCGAGATTCTGCGAGATGCAGCCGCGGATCCGCGGGCGCAGACGATCCCGGGAACGACCAGTGACACCGATGAATCCATGCTCCTCGCACCGATGGTGTTCGAAGACGACGTCCTCGGGGTCCTCGTGTTGTCCAAGCTTGGGCTGAACAAGTTCGGCGACGACGACCTTCGCCTGCTGGTCATCTATGCGAGCTTCGCTGCCCAGGCGATGGCCCACGCGGATGCAACCCAGCGATTGCAGCGCCAGCTTCAGAGCCGCCGAGATCTTCTCGAGATCACGGAGACCATCCTGGGCACCCTCGATACGACCACGGTCCTCGATTCCGTCGCCGATCGCCTCGGGGAACTCGTCGGTTCGGACAACATCTGGATCGAGTTGGTCGAGGAAGATGGAGCAAGCTTGGTTCCCGTGATCGCACGGGGTCTCAACGCGACGGATTACCTCGCTCCGTTCCTGCCGGGCGAGACCGGCATCGCCACCTGGGTCATGGACCACAATGCCCCCGTGCTCGTGCCCGACCAGTTCCACGACGAGCGTGTGTTCGTCGGGCCCGGAGGGCCGGCGCACGGAGGCTTGATCTGCGTTCCGCTGCGCGGACGCCAGGGCGCCACCGGAGTCCTGTCGATCGAGCGCCTCGGGGAAGGTCGGTCGTTCAGCGAGGAAGAGTTCGAATTGGTCCAGCTGTTCGCTGCCCAGGTTTCGATTGCCGTTCAGAACGCCCGGGCCCACGGCGCCATCACACGCCAGGCGGAGACCGATGACCTGACCGGCCTTCGCAATCATCGAAGCTTCCGCCTGGAGCTCGCGAAGGCCGTCGCCCTCGGGGAGCCGTTCAGCCTCGTCATGATCGACCTCGATCGATTCAAGCTCGTCAACGACTCGTTCGGGCACGAAGCCGGCAATGCATTCCTGCGGGGTTTTGCGACTGCGATCGTCAAGGCGAGCCGCGACACGGACCTCGCCTTCCGATACGGCGGCGACGAGTTCGTCGTGTTGCTGCCGCGCACGGATGCGGCTCACGTCGGGCCGGTCGCCGGCCGGATTCGCAGCGCGTTCGCCAACGTGATGGGTCCGACCGCGGAGATGCGCAGCAAGGGCGTGGACATCGAGGCGTCGGCTGGCGTCGCGACCTATCCGAACGACGGGACGACGCCGGACGAGATCCTGCTCGCCGCGGACCGTGCCTGCTTCATCGTCAAGCGAAACGGCGGCGGCCGCGTTGGGACCGCTGAAGAGGGTCTGGCGCTCGCCGATGCCTTCACGCTCCAGATCCCGACCCCGATCGACACGGGCTCGTAGGGTCGGTGCAGGCCGAACAGACCGCACTCACCGCGCCCGCCGCGCCGGACGTAACCGCCGGCCCGGTACTCGCGTCACACTGAGCCCATGACAGAGCCGCGCGACCCACGTCCACGCCAGCCGAGTCCTCGCACGGGCAGCGTGCTTGCCACGCCGGTTGGTGCCGGTGTGCTGGTCCTCGTGGTACTCGCCCTGGTTGCGCTGATCATGGTCGCCTCAGGAACGGCGTCGGGTCCATCGAGTTCTCCGATTCCCGGCTGCGGCAAGCCCGGAGCCCCGAGCGCGTGCCCATCGGGGACGCCCGCGGCGCCGACACCAACGCCAAGCGGCGCCGCCTCGCCAAGTCCGTCGTTCGTTCGGCCAACGCCAACTCCGGGGCCCACCTTCACGACCTACGTCGTCCGGCTCGGCGATACCCTGTCGTCGATCGCCCGGACCTTCAGGACAAGCGCGCGCAGCCTCGCGTGGTGGAACCGCGGCACCTACCCCACCCTCGACCCGGAGTCCGAGGCGTACGCCCC
>JAYWFP010000291.1:0-7920 GCA_043778745.1 Chloroflexota bacterium | reverse complement strand
GTTCCTGGCGTACGAGCTCATGCGCGGCTACGCGGCCAATCTCAATCGAGTCGTACATGCGGCTGATGTTCTATCGATCGAACGGGCACTGTTCGGCGGCCTGCTGCCCACCCAGATCCTCCAGGACGCACTCCATCCCGCCTCGGGACTGGACGTCTTCGCGATCGCGGGCACGGTCTTCTACTTTCTGCATTTCCCGCTGCCGATTGCGGTCGCGTTCCTGCTCTGGGTGCGGCGACGGCGGGTCTACTACGACTACGTTGCGGCCCTGATCCTGCTGTCCATGGCCGGCTTCGCGACGTACCTTGTCCTGCCGGTCGCCCCGCCCTGGTGGGCCGCCGGGCATGGCCTGATTCCGGGACCGGATGGGGCGCCGGCGATCACCTATCTGAAAGCCCAGGGATTCAACGATCTCGCGCGCCTGTTCGGGTTCGAGGGCCGCTACCTGTTCAGCTACGCGATCTATGAGGTCAACCCAAACCAGGTTGCGGCGTTCCCATCACTCCACGCCGGCTATCCGTTCCTGGCCTTCCTTTTCGCTCGCCGGGCGTTCGGGCGGCCTGGCTGGCTGATGCTGGCGTACGCGTTCTGCGTCTGGTTCTCGATCGTGTACCTGGCTGACCATTATGTCGTCGATGTCCTTGGTGGCGTCGTCTATGCGCTCATTGCCTACGCCGCGATCATCCACGCTCCGCGCTGGTTCCGGCGGTTCGTGGATCAGGCCGACAATCCAGCCGTCGATGCGGAAATCCGCGATGGCGAGGCCGGTGACGCGGGTGCGTTCCGACGAGCCGTGGGCAGGGTTCGCTGGGCCGTCGTCCGACAGGGCGCGTTGATCGCGTTGGTCGGGGCCGTCGGCGTGATCGGCGCTGTCAAGGCCGACTGGTTCGGAGGCGCGTCATCGCCGGTCCTGCTCCTGCCCTGGGCGGTCACCATTGTGGGCATCTGGCGAGCAGCACTCGGCGCCACCACGCGCTGATGCGCGCCCTCCTCCAACGTTGCTCACGGGCCTCCGTTCACGTTGGCAAGGAGCTCGTGGCCGAGATCGGGGCTGGCCTCGTTACCTTCGTCGGGGTCGGCCACGATGACGACGCACGGACCGCCGACGCGTTGGCGCGCCGGATTGTGGAGCTCCGGATCTTCGCGGATGATTCCGGTCGCGCTGAACGTTCGCTGCTCGATGTCTCCGGCGAGGTCCTCGTCGTCAGCCAGTTCACCCTGTACGCGGATACCTCGAGGGGGAGGCGCCCGGGTTTCACGAACGCGGCCCCGGGGGAGCTCGCGGAACGACTCTACGGTCGGGTTGCGGAGCGGCTGGCGGCCCTTGGCGTGGCCAGGGTTGCGACGGGTCGTTTCGGGGCCGAGATGGCCGTTGAGCTTGTGAACGACGGACCATTCACGATCTGGCTCGACACGGATGACGGGCCCGCGAGCGGCGGCCGGACATGAAACCGACCGGGCGCAGGGCGCCCGGTCGAGTGATCAAGCGGTCCGGACCAGCCGGACGCGCGGCTAGCGCGCGCTCTTGGTAAGCGTCCGGCGGCAGCGTGTGCAGGCGAGCACCTTCCTGGGGGTGCCGCCCTCGAGGGTGGTGAGCGGTTGAAGGTTCGGCTGCAGGCGGCGGTGGGCACGAACGCGGTTCATCCCCGACGACTGGGCGTTGAAACCGCCCATCGAGACTTTGCCGCAGATTGCGCAGGAGCGGGCCATGTTGTTCCTCGGAGTAGGTTTCGTGGAGCGTCCGAGCCGTTGGGGCCCGATCGGGGCGGTATGATAGCACGCACTCAGGGCCGCTCCGACCCTCGGCTCGCCCCTCTCTGACGAGGTCTTCGCCTGTTGCCTTCTGACGAACTCCCCGGCCGAGCCCTTGCGACCCGTCGAGCGGCTGCCGATATCACGCGCGCCTATGTCCTGGGTTCCTATGGTGTGGCGGGGTTTGAAGCCGGCGTCATCGAGCGGATCCACGCGGCATTCGTGGGTCGGATGCCGGGCATCAGGATCGTCTTTTCCGGAGAGCACCTCTCGATTCATCTGACGTTGCGAGTCACGATGGGCCTCCCGGTCGCGGAGGTAGCCCGCCAGGTCGACTCGGCGGTCCGATACGGCATTCGACGCGCCCTCGGTCGCGAGGTCGACGACTTGCGCATCCGCATCGGCGGTTTCGACGCTCTGCCCGGGACCCAGCCGCCAGGCCAACCTACGCATCCGACGGTGGGCAGCTCCGAGCTGGCGGATAGCGGAACGGACGTCGCCTGATGGCACGGCGCGCCTGCGATGGGCGAGGTCTGCTCGGGGCGTTCCGCGCCGCGGTTGCGAATCTCGAGGCGCATGTCGACGAGATCAATGCGCTGAATGTCTTTCCGGTACCAGATGGCGATACGGGTACCAACATGCTGGCAACGGTGAAGGCGGCGCTGATCGAAGCCGAGGGTGCCGGTGAGGGCGCGCGAGCGGAGCGCATCGCGGCTGCCGCTTCCTTCGGAGCCCTCATGGGCGCGCGTGGGAACTCCGGGGTCATCACCAGCCAGATCCTTCGCGGGATCGCCGAGGCCCTGCAGGGCAAGGCGCGGTTCAATGGCCTCGACCTCGCGAATGCGCTCGATTCGGGCACGCGAGCCGCTTATGGCGCCGTCGCGAAGCCGGTCGAGGGAACGATCCTGACGGTGATCCGGGAGTCGTCGGCCGCTGCGGTCGCGGCCGCGGAGCTTCACAACGACATCGAGGCCGTGTTGACCGTGACCCTGGATGCCGCGGAGAAGTCAGTCGCGCGGACCCCGACGCTGTTGGCCATCCTTCGCGAGGCGGGCGTGGTCGATTCCGGTGGTCAGGGCCTATACCGGCTTTTCCAGGGTGCCCTTTTGTTCATGATCGGTCGCGCACCCCAGATGCTTACGGTCGTGGGCGGGGTCGCGCCCAAGCGATCGGTCCTGGTTGCTCATGCGGACGAGGGATTCGGCTACGAGACGATGTACCTCGTGCAGGCGCGACCCGGCGAGCTGCTCGATGTGGATGCCCTGCGGGATCATCTCGAGTCCATCGGCGAGTCCGTGCTCGTGGCCGGTGACGCCCGGGCCGTGAAGATCCACGTTCACAACGACCGTCCCGACAAGGTGATCAGCCACGGGCTGGAGGTCGGGAGCCTATCCCGGATCAGCGTGGAGAACCTCGACAATCAGGCTCGGGACGTTCGTGAGACGCGTGCAGCGGAGTTCACCGCGGGAGGGCCGACTCCGGCGCCCTCGGCTGGGATCGCGGTACTGTCAGGTCCCGCGTTCTCCGAATCAGGAACCGCCAGGCCGGATGCCATCCCGCCGCTGGCGGTCGTCGCTGTAGCAGCGGGGGACGGCCTGGCAGCGATCTTCCGGGACTTCGGCGTCAGCCGCGTCGTGGTCGGCGGACAGTCTGCAAATCCCAGCACGGGCGAGCTCCTCGAGGCGATCAATTCCGTGGCTGCTGCCGAGGTCCTGATTCTGCCCAACAATCCAAACGTCGTGCTCGCGGCACGGCAGGTCGCCCAGATGGCGGACCGACCGGTCAGTGTCGTCGCCACGCGTAACGCGGCCGAAGGCTTTGCCGCCCTGTTGGCCCTGGACCCGACGCTCAAGGCCGCGGACAACGCGACGGCCATGACGACGGCGGGCCGGGCGATCCAGACGCTGTCCGTGACCACGGCCGTTCGCCACGCCACGATCGGTGGGGTTAAGGTCCGCGAAGGCCAGACCATCGTGCTCGATCCCGATGACGGGCTGGTCGCGGTGGATGACGACGTGATTCGCGCCGTTCTCGCGGCGATCGGCTCGCTGGCGGCGGGCTACGAACTGATCACGGTCTATTACGGCGAGGGCACCGATCTCAAGAAGACTGAGACGTTGGCCCATCAAATCGGCGAGGTTGCGCCCGGCGCCGAGGTTGAAGTGGTGCACGGCGGGCAGCCCCACTATCACTTCCTGATTTCCGCCGAGTAGCCGTGGCGGGCTCGGTCAACCGCGACGCTCGTCCGCCGGGCGGACGCGGCTCTCCACGGCGTCAGGCGCGAGCCGTGCGACCGGCTCCGCCGTCGGACCCGCTCGAACTCCTCGCGACGCCCATTGGTCGATCCGGACTACCGGGAGCCGTCGCGTTGTCCCGGACCGGTCGCCGGATCGGCGTCAACGTGGTACGTGATCTGTTGTTCCGGGTCCCGCGCCGCTACGAGGACCTGCGCGAGATGCGCCGCATCGGCGACCTTGGGGTAGTCGCGGATGGCGAGATGGTCTCAGCGCGCGTACGGGTCGGCGAGCTGCACGTGGAAGCCTCGTTCCGGCGCCGGGTACAGCGCACGATCGCCCGCCTCGAGGACGAGACCGGGAGCCTTGACGCCACCTGGTTCGGGCGACGCTTCATCGAGCGACGCTTGAAGGTCGGCGACTCGATCGTGGTGAGCGGCAAGATTCGACGCTTCGGCCACCGGATGACGCTCGACAACCCGGAATTCCAGGCCGACGACGGCGCGGCCCTGCTGCACGCCGGAAGGATCGTGCCGATCTATCGGCTAACCGCCGGACTGACATCAGCATCGCTCCGGCGCGCGGTGCGGGGTGCCCTCGATGCCACGGCCGCCGCGTATCCGGAATACCTGCCGCCGGACGTTCGTTCCGAAGCGTCGCTCATCGGCATCGGAGAAGCCGTCGAGGAGGCCCACTATCCGACAAGCTTCGAGCGACGTGACGCCGCCCTCCGCCGCCTTGCGTTCGACGAACTCCTTGCGCTCCAGGTCGGGATGGTCGGCCGTCGACGGTCTCGGGTCGGTGAGCAGAGCCAACCGATCGTGATCTCCAATGAGGATGCCGCTTCGATCACCGGGGCGCTCGAGGCAGCCCTCTCGAGCAAGATCGGGCAGCCCGTTTCACTGACCCCGGATCAGTCGGCCGCCATTGACGTGATCCGCATGGATATGGCGGGCTCGACGCCGATGCTCCGACTCCTCCAGGGTGATGTCGGGTCGGGCAAGACAGCCGTCGCCGCCTGGGGCCTCGCCGCGGCGGCCCTGTCCGGTAGGCAGGGAGCGCTGTTGGCGCCCACCGACCTGCTGGCGCGTCAGCACCAGCGCACCCTGATCGATCTTCTCAGCCCGATTGGGCTCGGCGTGGAGCTCCTCACCGGCTCCCTCCGCGCGCCGGATGCCGCCCGCACCCGGGATCTACTCCGATCGGGCCTGGCACGGGTCGTGGTCGGGACGCATGCCCTGATCTCGGAGTCGGTCGAGTTCTCGGATCTCGCCCTGGCGATCGTCGACGAGCAGCATCGTTTCGGGGTCGAGCAGCGGGCCGCTCTCGAGGCCAAGGGGGGGTCTCTTCCACACGTGTTGCTGATGACGGCGACGCCGATTCCTCGGACCCTCGGACAGGTCCTCTATGCAGACCTCGATGTCACCGACCTGCGCACGCCGCCCGTCGGACGCGTGGCGGTCCGCACCGGGATCCGTGGATTCGATGATCTCGGTGGGACCTGGGACCGTGTCCGGGGCGAAGCTGCGCGCGGAAAGCGCACGTTTGTCGTCGTTCCCCTGATCGTCGAGAGCGAGTCCGACGACGAACCGGCCCTCGATCTGTTCGGGCTGCCCGACGAATCCGTGATCGCGTCGACGGCCGTGGCGGCGGAGGCCGAGGCAGTTCGCCTCCGTGAATTGCTTGCCCCGCTCCGGGTCGGACTCGTTCACGGGCGACTCAAGGCTGCCGACCGCGATGCCGAGATGGCCCGATTCCGGGACGGGGCGCTCGATGTCCTCGTTGGGACGACCGTCGTGGAGGTCGGCGTGGACGTGCCCGAGGCGACGATGATGATCATCCAGAGCGCGGATCGCTTCGGTCTCGCCCAACTCCACCAGCTGCGGGGCCGAGTCGGGCGGGGGACCGAGGAATCGTTCTGCGTCCTCGTCTCGGATTCGAGCGATGAGACGGCGCGCGCACGCCTCGTGGCCATTCGCGATGAACGTGACGGGTTCACGCTGGCCGAGAAGGACTGGGAGCTTCGGCGCGAGGGTGACGTCCTTGGCTTTGAGCAGAGTGGGCTTCCGGGTCTCCGGGTCGCCTCGCTCCAGCGCGAGGCAGATCGGGTGCTCGCGGTCCAGGCCCGCCAGGTCGCGGAGGATCTCCTCAATCCCGATGGAACCCTTCGGGCGGGGCACGATGCCCTCGCCCGCGAGCTTCAAACCGGTTGGCTCGCTCCGATCGCCCGAGCCGACGCGGAGTCGGGGGCGTGACATCAGCCCGCGACGGGGCCGGAAGGGTGATCGCCGGAACGGCGCGTGGCGTGCGCCTCGTCGCCCCCGGCGAAATGACGAGGCCCCTGTCCGATCGGGTCAAGCAGACGCTGTTCGCGATCCTCGAGCCCGCCCTTCGCGGGGCCACGATCCTCGATCTCTTTGCAGGAAGCGGCGCGGGCGGGATCGAAGGTCTGTCGAGGGGCGCTGGTCGCGCGCTGTTCGTGGAGCAGAGTCGGGCGGCGGTCGCGAGCATTACCGAGAATCTCGTCCGGGCGCACATGGCGGGTCCGAGTGCCCGAATCCTCCAGCGCGAGGCGATCACCTGGCTGCGATCACAAGATGCGCTGGCGCATGGTCCGATCGCGGTCGCCATTGTCGACCCGCCGTACGACCGGCCCGAACTCCTGCTGTCGGCCCTCGAGCTGCTCGGCGCGTCGACATCTCCGCTGTCCGTCGGAGCCGTCGTGGTTGCCAAGCATTTCTGGCGCGACCAGCCGGCGGACCGGATCGGGCTGCTAGCATCGGAGCGCACTCGGCGGTTCGGTGACACCGCACTCACCTTCTATCGAATGTCCAACACAACGGAGGCGCAGCCGTGAGGACCGCGGTCTACCCGGGATCGTTCGATCCGGTCACGAACGGCCACCTCGATGTGCTGGGACGAGCACTGGCCGTCTACGACCGGGTGGTCGTTGCCGTGATTGCCAACCCGCGTAAGCAACCGCTGCTGACCGCAGCCGAGCGAATGGCCGTCCTCGTCGAATCGATCCGCGAAGTTGGGTTGCCCGAGGCGCGCATCGATGTCGTCGCCTTCGACGGACTCACCGTTGACGCTGTGCGGCTGCATGGCGGCAGTTCGATCGTCCGTGGCCTCCGTGCTGTTTCGGACTTCGAGGTCGAGATGCAGCTTGCGCACAACAATCGGAAGCTGGCCCCTGATCTGGATACGGTGTTCTTCATGACCGCTGTCGAGCACGGCTACGTCAGTTCCAGCCTGGTCAGGGAAATCGCCTCGTTCGGGGGCGACGTGTCGGGGATGGTGCCCCACAGTGCCGCGGCGGCCATCATCAGTGCGTTCGCTCGCGATCAATCACCGACCAGCGTGCGATAATCGCCGCTGACCCGCCCTGCTGGAGGCTAGCGCTCTGGACATCATCTTCCTCCTTGAGCGGCTCGAATCCCTGATCTCGAGTGGCAAGTCGCTGCCACTCACCCGGAATGCGGTCGTCGATCGGGACGGGATCCTCGATCTCATCGATCAGCTTCGGGTAGCCATTCCCGAGGAAGTGCGCGCCGCCAAGCGGATCAACGCCGAGGGTGAGCGGATCATCGAGAAGGCCGACGACGAGGCGCGCAGCATCACGAGCCGCGCCCAGGAGCAGGCCGCATTCCTGATCGGCGAGCGCGGTTTGCTCGAGCGGGCGGAAAACGAAGGCCTCCAGATCATCGCCGAGGCGCGCACGCAGGCCGAGCAGGTCCGGGCCGGTGCCGACGACTACGCCCTGGGCATGCTTGAGTCACTCGAACTCGAAGTCGGCAAGGCGTTGGCCGGTGTCCAGAAGGGGATCGCGGTCCTCGACGAGCGACGTGCTGATCTGGCCGCGGCGGAGATTGGCGCGTCCTTTGAAGACGCTGACGGCGAGGAACTCGGGGGTTATGGCGAGGCCGACGCTGAC
>JAYWFP010000290.1:0-7941 GCA_043778745.1 Chloroflexota bacterium | reverse complement strand
ATCATGCCCGAGGCCGATGACGAGGTGGAAATCGAGCTCAACTGGGACGACATCCGGGTGGATACCTTCCGGTCGTCCGGAGCCGGCGGCCAGCACGTCCAGAAGACGGAGTCGGCCATTCGCCTGACCCACCTGCCGACGGGCATCGTGGTGACCTGCCAGAACGAACGATCGGCTACCCAGAACCGGGAGCTCGCGACCAGGGTCCTGAAGTCGCGCCTGCTCGAGCTCGAGATCGTGAAGCGCGAGGAGGAGCTGCTGAAGCTGCGGGGCGAGCACGTGACGGCCGGCTGGGGCAACCAGATCCGGAGCTACGTCCTGCACCCGTACCAGATGGTCAAGGATCTTCGGACCAGCTACGAGACCTCGAATACGAGCGGCGTGCTCGACGGCGATCTCGATGCCTTCATGCAGGCCGAACTGGAACGGGTCGCGACGGGACGACCGCCCTCGGCCGAGGTTGATGACGAATCGGCGTGACCGAGCAGCCCGAGCCTGACGACGTCGTCGTTCGCCCGGCCACCACGGCCGATCTGGCCGCCTGCGAGGACGTGTGGCGAGACGGGCTGAACGACTACCTCGTGCCCTTGGGGCAGTTGGAGATCGAGCCCGACAACGCGCAGCTCCGGCAACTCCACGCACACCTGCTGGCGACCGACCCGTCCCTCTTCTGGGTTGCGACACGGCCCGACGGCTCCGATGCCTCCGGAGGCGAGAGGGTGATTGCGTTCGCCGCTGCGGCCCGGCGCGGGCCGACCTGGTTCCTGTCGATGCTGTTCGTACGCCCGGGCGAGCAATCTCGTGGCCTGGGTCGCCGGCTGCTCGACCGAATTCTCCCGATCGATGGCGTTGTTCGTGCCGTGGCCACGGATCCGGCGCAGCCGATGTCGAACGGGCTCTACGCGTCGGTCGGCATGGTGGCCCGCGTTCCGGCGTTCAACCTGGTCGGACGGCCAACCCGCCCGGAAGCCCTCGAGCCGCTGCCGAAGGGGATCGTGGCCGCCGGTCCCGTCGAGGAGCCTGCCGGCACCGCGCCCGAGCGCGCGACCCCCGATCCGGCAGTCGCCGCGGAGATCGATGAGCTCGATCGTGAGACGCTCGGCTTCGACCATGCAGTGGACCATGCCTTCCTCCGCCGAGGAGGCCGGATGTGCTACACGTACCGAGATGCCGCGGGTCGCCTGGTTGGATACGGCTATACCTCGGCGGTGGGTCGAATCGGGCCGGTCGCGGTCCGTGCGACGCTGCCGCTGGCCTCGGTCGTCGCCGACCTCCTGACATCAGTTCCCCCACGTGGCGCTTCGGCGGTCTGGGTCACCGGCCAGGCGGGGCCGACGATTGAGATGCTGGTCCGAGCCGGGCTGCGAATCGAGGGGTTCCCGGTCCTGCTCGGGTGGAACCGACCGTTCGCGGCCTTCGATCGCTACATTCCCACGTCGCCGGGGCTGCTCTGACCGTCCGGCGCCGTGTGTCGGCTTCGTGCGCCTGAACCGTCGGTTGCCGCTTCTCGCGGGGCGGTGGTAGCCTCAGGCTCGACGTGGCTCCCTCCGATGTGCCCCGGGCCCGGAGTCTCGCGAGGACGTGACGATCTCGAGATGATCGCCGCCCCAGAGCGCGGAGCCGATCTTGACGATGACCACAGCAGGCGCCGACCGATCCGCCCCGGATACGAACGATTCCGATGCCGAGCGCACCGCGGTCCTGGTGCTCAACGATGTCACGAAGCGCTATCCGAACGGGCGCGAGGCGCTGCGCGATGTCGATCTCGTGATCCCGGAGGGCGATTTCGTATTCCTCGTGGGCCCGAGCGGCGCCGGCAAGTCCACCCTCTTGAAGCTGATCATCCGCGACGAACTCGCGACCGAGGGTGAGGTTTACTTCGACGGCGACAACCTCGCCCGCCTCCCGCGCCGGAAGGTCGCCCGGGTGCGCCGCAAGATCGGCGTCGTGTTCCAGGACTTCAAGCTCCTGCCGACCAAGACCGTTCGCGAGAACATCGCCTTTGCCCTCGAGGTCACCGGCACTCCACGCAAGCGGATCCGACCGTCCGTCGACCGGGCGCTACGGCTGGTGGGCCTTGTTCCCCAGGCGGACCAGTTCCCGCGTCAGCTGTCGGGCGGTGAGCAGCAGCGGACCGCGATCGCCCGGGCGCTCGTTCACGATCCACGCCTGGTGATTGCGGATGAACCGACCGGTAACCTCGATCCTCTGATCAGCTGGGAGATCATCCAGCTCCTGCTGCGGATCAACCAGCTCGGCGTGACGGTGCTCATGGCGACCCACAACGCCGAGGTCGTGACCGCGCTTCGGAAGCGCGTCGTGGCCCTCGAAGAGGGGCGAATCATCCGCGACGAGGTCGGTGGTCGCTACCACCGGCAGGGCTGACGGCATGATCCGGTTCCTCGTGTTCAGCCTCTCGCGTGCTTGGCAGGGCTTCTGGCGGAACGGCGCCATGAGCATCGCGGCGACGGCCACGATGACCCTGATGCTGCTGCTCCTGTCCGGGTTCTTCATCGTCCAGAACGGCCTGTTGGCCGGGCTCCAGTTCGTTGAACAGAAGGTCGAGGTGGTCGCCGACCTGCGAGCGACGGCCTCGGATGCCGAAGTCGAGCAGCTCCGGCTCCGGATCGGATCCCTGCCCGAGGTCCGTGAAGTGACGTTCATATCGAAGGAGACCGCGCTCCAGCGGTTCCGTGACGCAAGGGCGGCGCAGGGCGAGGAAGATCTGACCTCATACCTCGACGTCAATCCGCTCCACGCCAGCCTCGAGGTCAAACTTCGCAATGCATCAGACTTCACGGCCGCCACCGACGCACTACGTGCAGATCCTCTCGTCGAGCGGGTCAAGAACATCACCGACCTGGTGGCGCGAGTCCTGACGGTCACGGAGTTCCTGCGCACCGCCGGGGTCGTGATCCTCGCGGTCATCGGCGCCATTGTCCTGTTCATCATCATCAACACGATTCGTCTCGCGGTCGTCGCCCGGGCCGAGGAAATCGAAGTGATGCGACTGGTCGGCGCCTCCGATGCATTCATCCGATGGCCGTTCGTATTCGAGGGCGCGCTCGTGGGCCTGATCGGTGCGGCGATCACGCTGGCGGTCATCGCAGCGGCGGCGGATTCCATGAGCACATTCATGTTCGATTTCTTTCGTGTCCTGCCGATCCGGGTCGGGGCGATCGCCCGCGACGTGGCGGTCCTCGTCGTCGGATCCGGCGTGGGCCTCGGGGTCCTCGGCGCATTCGTGTCTGTTCGGACCTACCTCATTCGCTGATCGCGGGCCGGGCCGAACACGCCAACGAGGGGCGCGGAGTCCACATTCGGTGAAGGCGGGGCGAAGGCTCCGTGTCATTTCGATCACGAACGATCCACGACTGATGCGCCAAGCGTAGGATCGGCGACGGCCATGTAGGCTTTCGCACGACGCGCGGCGATTCGGCCGAAGGCGGAGGCGATCCGCTCTCAATGCGATCTAGACGCTGAGGACACTCGAACCGATGCTCCCCGACGCTCCGCTCCCAAGCGATGCAGCCCTGCCCCACGATGCTCCGCCGGCCCCTGCTGGAGACGCGGCCGACTCAAGGCCCGACGTGGAGTCGGGAGCCGCGGCCGAGTTTGCGACCCTCAGTCCTGTCGTTTCGGAGGTCAGCGGACCCAAGCGTCGCGGCCCGGGATCGCTCCTGCTCGGTGTGGCGATCATCCTGGTCGTGGTCCTCAGTGGCGGGGCGCTGTTCGCCTCCGGCTACGTTCTCGGACAGCGGCAGGCGACGCAACCCGGTACCGCCGCGACCGACGCGACCGCCTTCCAGCCATTCTGGGATGTCTACGCGGCCATCCGGAATCGATACGCCCTCGGACCCGTGGACCAGAAGACCCTTGTCGAAGGCGCGATCAAGGGCATGGTCGAGGCGGTCGGGGATCCGTACTCCACCTATCTCACGGCCGAGGAGTTCCGCAATACCCTCCAGGACATCTCGGGCGAGTTCGAGGGTATCGGCGCCGAGATCGGAACGGTTGACGCCAAGGGCGCGACCGTCGACTGCGCGACCTTTGGACCCGACTGTCGCCTGGTGATCGTGGCTCCGCTTGACGGCAGCCCAGCCCTCAAGGCGGGCCTGAAGCCCGGTGACGTGATCGCCAAGGTCGATGGGTCAACGCTCGACGGACTGACCCCGAACCAGGCGCGGGACCGTATCCGCGGCAAGAAGGGGACCGACGTCGTCCTGACGATCGAGCGGGCCCGTGTCGCCGCGTTCGAGGTGACCGTCACGCGCGACGTCGTGCGCCAGCGCGAGGTGATCACCGATGCATACGCGAACGGCACCATCGCCTACATTCGGTTGACCGGCTTCTCGGACAACGGGGCGACGGCATTCGTGGAGGCCGTGAAGGCCGCCGTGGACAAGGGCCAGACGAAGATCATCCTGGACCTGCGCGGCAATCCGGGCGGGTTCGTGACCGCGGCCAGGACCGTCGCCAGTACGTTCATCAAGGACGGTCCCGTGTTTTGGGAGGAGGATGCCCAGGGGGCGATCAGCCCCACGGAGTCGCTCGGCAAGGGCATCGCCACGGACGCCAAGATCCAGGTCGCGGTCCTCATCGACAAGGGCAGCGCTTCGGCCAGCGAGATCGTGGCTGGTGCGCTCCAGGACACGGGCCGCGGCACGCTGATCGGCGAGACCTCGTACGGCAAGGGGACGGTCCAGACATGGATCGAACTCGACAACGATTCGGGCGGGGTGAAACTGACCGTCGCGAAGTGGTTGACTCCGAACAAGCGCTGGATCCACAAGATCGGCCTGACGCCCGACCTCGAGGTCACGGTCCCGGCCGACAACCCCGTGGGCAAGGATCCCGTGCTCGACAAGGCCATCGAGTTCTTGTCCGGCACCGGCGCGCTGCATATCGTCCTGCCGCACGCCGCATAGCGGGTTGCCATCGGCGGTTCCATCCGGTACGGTACCCGCGAACGAAAGGAGGTGATGTGCAGTGTCGTATCTCAGTAGCTGCACCACCTCGCCGGAGCAGTCCGTCTAACCGGCCTCTCCGTGCGGGTGGTCAGCCGCAATGAACGCCGGTCCGCGAGGACCGGCGTTCGCGCGTCTCGGGATGGCGGCGGCTCCTGGTCGATGGCCACGCCGCCCGCGGTAGGAACGCCGCCCCGACAGGCTCGCCTCCCTCAATGGCCACGCCGCCCGCACCCGTATCCCCTGACTGGAGCATCCTTCCCCGATGGCCGAGCAGACCATTGCCCAGA
Organism: Chloroflexota bacterium; assembly: GCA_043778745.1. Taxonomy (GTDB): domain Bacteria; phylum Chloroflexota; class Limnocylindria; order Limnocylindrales; family CSP1-4; genus UBA5189. The sequence goes on along the minus strand of JAYWFP010000290.1, from coordinate 2,684 downwards.
ACCGACGGGCTCGCCACGAGTACTCGATTGAGGACTCCGTGGAGGCTGGAATCGCGCTGTTCGGAACCGAGATCAAGAGCATCCGGGCCGGCCAGGTCAACCTGACTGATGCCTTCGCCCGGATCAATCGAGGTGAGGCCTGGCTGGTAGGCGCCCACATCGCCCCATGGGAGAGTGCGAGCCGGAACAACCACGAGGCGAAGCGTGAGCGCAAGCTTCTGCTCCATCGGTCCGAGATCGACCAACTCCTGGGCAAGACGAAGGCGAAGGGCCTGACCCTCGTCCCGCTCCGGCTGTACATCACCGGACGCGGCCGGGCCAAACTGGAACTCGGCCTGGGGCGCGGCAAGCAGCTTCACGACAAGCGTCGTGATATCGCCGAGCGGGATGCCCGCCGCCAGATGGAACGCGATGTTGCCGAAGCGCGGCGAGGCCGATAGGAGACGCAATGCGGCTTTCACGCACGATCCAGGCCGTCGATGCCCACGCCGCGGGCGAGCCGGGCCGGGTGATCGTTGGGGGCGTGCTGGACGTTCCGGGCGCCACGATGTTCGACAAGATGACCTGGCTCCAGGCCAACGGCGACGATCTGCGCCGGCTCATGCTGCGCGAACCGCGCGGCTACCCGGCGGCGAACTGCAACCTCGTCCTTCCGTCCACGAACCCCGAGGCGGCGGCCGGGTACGTGATCATGGAGCAAGTCGAGTACCCGGGCATGTCCGGGACGAACACGATCTGCACGGCCACGGTCCTGCTCGAGACCGGCATGGTCCCGATGGTCGAGCCTGTCACAGACCTTGTCCTCGAATCGCCGGCCGGCCTCATCCGCCTCAGCTGCGAGTGCCGCGACGGCAAGGTCACGAGTGTCACGTTCCGCAACGTGCCGGCGTTCGCGACCCATCTCGACACGCCGATCGAGGTGCTGACGCTCGGGACGGTGGTCGTCGACGTGGCCTATGGCGGCATGTTCTACGTGATCGCCGAAGCCGAGCCGTTCGGGCTGCGCCTGACCCCGGACGAAGGGCGCGACATCACCCGGATCACCGAGCTCATCAAGGCGGCCGCGAACGAACAGCTGCCTGTCGTCCACCCAGAGCAGCCCGGGTTCGCGGGCATCACCATCGGCCAGCTCTCCGGGCCGGCCCACGATCCGGTGAACTCGATGCGCAACGTCGTGACGGTCTCCACCGGCAAGCTGGACTTCGCCAGACCGTCAACCTGGACCGGGGCGATCGACCGGTCGCCGTGCGGCACGGGGACATCGGCCAGGATGGGCGTCCTGCACGCGAAGGGCCTGCTCAAGATCGGCGAGGCGTTCCGCCACGAGGGGATCCTCGGGACCGTCTTCACCGGCCGACTGGTCGAGGAGACGATGGTCGGCCCGTACCGCGCCGTCGTGCCGACGATCACCGGCACGGCCTGGATCACCGGGCTGACAACCTACGTCGTGGACCCAACGGACCCATTCCCGGAGGGCTTCACGGTCAGCGACATCTGGTAGAAGTGTCGTGCGGCGGGCCGTGGCGGGATGGCCGTGCCGCGTCGCGGGCCGTGGCGGGATGGCCGTGCCCCGCCAGCGCCTCGCGCCATCGCCTCGCGCCATCGCCTCGCGCTCTCTCGTGCTCTCGCCTTCCGCACTTCTTTGCCAAATCGACATGGGCGGTCGCCTCGTGCCATCGCCTCGCGCTCTCGTGCTCTCGCCTCCGGCCCTTCTCTGCCAAATCGACATGGGCGGTCGCCAAGGCGGACATCTGATCGCTTGGCTCGACTCGGTGGGGTTCCAGGGACGCTCAGCTACGTTCAGCTCGGGCCAGTCGTCGAGGAATGGCGGCCGATTTGCGGCCGATCTGGCCGCGTTTCACGGCCACGCCGACCCCGGGTGTCGAAATGGCAGAAATGTTGCCGCGCACGTCCAGATCAACAACGCTCGCGTTCGTCTGGCGGAACGACGATCGGTCCGATGTCAATGGCCACGAACAGGTCCGATGCGTATTCAGAACGGTGATTTGGCGGAACCCGCGACCTCGGCTAGACTCTCCGCCGGACGCCGGCGTGCGTTCGATCCTGTGGGGATGCGTGGTTTCGACAGGGTCCAGCTGACAGTGAACGCGAGCCGAGGTGCCGTCAGGCCTCGTTAAACAGGCGGCAAAACGAAGTAACTGCCAACAAGCAGTCGACTCTCGCCCTCGCCGCTTAGGCGGTAAGGTGAGCGTGGAAGCGACCTCAGTCCCGCGGGTCGTGGAAGCGTCATCAAGCGGGGCTGCAGCCCGGATGAGCGTCGCGTAGCCCGGGAGCAAGCTCGATCTAGAGACACGTGACTGGACCAACCGGGAGAGTGCCGATCCCCGCCTGGATGGTTGACGAAAACGATCGGACACGCTCGTAGTGGTTGCTGCCGAAGGGCTCTGGACGGGGAGTTCGACTCTCCCCCATCTCCACCAAATACGCAGTTGGGTCGAAGGGACTCGATCCTTTCCGGCTGCCTGCGATCATCCGCCGACCCTTCGGCCGGACGGGGTCGCCCGCGATATCCTTTCTTGGTGCGCGTCGGCCCCGTTGTTTCGGTCCCGTCAATCGCCGCCCTCGATCGGGCTGGCTACCGACTGACCGGCCCGCGGCGCGCCGTTGCCGATCTCATCGCCCAGCGCGAGGGCCATTTCACAGCTGCGGACCTCGTTGACGAC
>JAYWFP010000289.1:0-7958 GCA_043778745.1 Chloroflexota bacterium | reverse complement strand
TGCCGCCTCCCGGGCCGCGGCGCGACGGGCCATCCGCTCGCCGATGGTCGCCTCGTAGCCCTGGTCGTTCGGGAGGTAGTACGGCGCCGCGGCGAGATCATCGGGCAGGTAGCGCTGCTCCACGTCCGCGCCCTCGAAATCGTGCGGGTAGCGGTAGCCGATCCCGATCCCGTGATGCTTCATGCGGGGATTGGCCGCGTTCCGGAGGTGGAGAGGTACCGGCAGGGCACCGTGCGCCTCAACATCGCCGGCGGCGGCCGCGAAGGCCAGCCCGGCCCGGTTCGACTTCGGTGCCGTAGCGATGTAGGTGGTGGCCTGAGCGAGGGCGTAGCGGGCTTCGGGCAGGCCGATCCAGTCGAGCGCCTGTCCCGCGGCGATCGCGACCTGGAGCGCACGCGGGTCGGCGTTGCCGACGTCCTCGCTGGCACTGATGATCAGGCGTCGGGCGATGAACTTCGGATCCTCGCCAGCGGCGATCATCGCGGCCAGCCAGTAGACAGCCGCGTCGGGATCGTTGCCGCGAAGGCTCTTGATGAACGCCGACACCGTGTCGAAGTGGCCGTCGCCGGCTCGATCGTAGGCGAGCACGCGCTGCTGGGCGGCGGCCTCGACCTCCTCGAGGCGCGGCGCAATCCGGCCCTGGGTGTCGCGCAGGTCGCCGTCCTCAGCGAGCGCCACTGCCCCCTCCAAAACATTCAGGGCCGATCGAGCGTCACCCCCGGCCATCGACACGAGATGGGCGAAGGCGTCGTCGCCCAGCGCGACCCCACCCTTCGGCCCGTAGGGACCCGCGAGCCCCCGTTCCGCATCATCGATCGCCCGGTGGACGACGACCTCGAGGTCCGAATCGACGAGCGGCTCGAGGCGCCAGACGCGCAGCCGGGAGAGCAGCGCGGCGTTGACCTCGAAATACGGGTTCTCGGTCGTGGCGCCGATCAGGGTGACCGTGCCGTCCTCGACGTGCGGCAGCAACGCGTCCTGCTGCGACTTGTTGAAGCGATGGATCTCGTCGATGAACAGCACGGTCCGCGTGCCATTGAGGGTCAGTCGTTCCTGGGCCTCGGCCAGGGCAGCGCGCACCTCGGCGACCCCGGACATGACCGCGGATAGGGTGGCAAACTCGGCGCCGATGGCGTCGGCGAGCAGGCGGGCGAGTGAGGTCTTGCCCGTGCCCGGAGGACCCCACAGCAGGAGCGAGGTCAGGTGGCCACGGGCGACTGATCGTCGGAGCGGTCCGGCCTCGCCGACGAGGTGCTCCTGGCCGACAAACTCCTCGAGCGACCGCGGGCGCATCCGGGCGGCCAATGGCTGCCGTTCGGGTGGCGGCGTGAAGAGCGCCTCGGGGCGGGCTCCGGTCAGGCGTTGTGTTGGACGGCGGGCGGGCATGCCGGTGAGTCTACCGGGCTGCGGATGCTCAGACGAACGAAACGGCCCCGGCGTTGACCGCCAGCCAGAGGATCGCGAGGATCCCGAACATCACGGCGGCGGTGAGCCCGATGCGGCGGACATCGCGGGCCACGTAGGCGTATTCGTGGGACGCTCTGACCGACAGGGGAGTGTTCGCGTTGCCGGCCACGGTCACATCCAGGCCGCTGACACGCGCACGCCGCCTGGCGTTGTCGGCGATCGCCTCACGCTCGCGGGACACGAGTTCAGATTCAAGCTCGGCCGCACGTTGAAGCTCGGCGTCTGTCAATCCGGCACTGCGCATCGTCGATCCACCTGCCGTGGACTTGGCGATGGGGCGACCTCCCGTTGGGCGGCCTGGGTAACGCGTGCGTTTCGCCATCGGGTCGGCGTTCTCCTGCGTGCTGGGGCGGAGACCCCGCCGGGCGGAGGATACACCGGACCCGCCGGGCCGGTCCTCGTCCACGGGCGGCGCTAGACTCGGGGACCAGCGAAGGAGGAACCGCCATCGACGTCATAGCCGCGATCCAGGCGAACGTCGCCGCGCTCGTCATCGTGCTCGGCCTGGTCTCGCTCCTGCTCGTCGGGCTGGCGATCGTACAGGCCCGCCGGACGCGTCGGCTGGCTGCCCGTTTCGAGGCCATCACCCGGGGCAGTGAGGAGCGAAGCCTGGAGGCGATCCTCGATGCCCACCTCACGCGTGTCCATCAGGTGGTGCGTGACCTGGAAGACGCCATGGCCCGAACGGCCGTCCTCGAGCGGGATCTCAGGCGCGCGTTCTCGCGCGTCGGCCTGGTGCGCTACAACCCGTTCGAGGACACCGGCGGCAACCAGAGCTTCGCCCTGGCGTTGCTCGATGAGCACGGCGACGGTTTCGTGATGAGCAGTCTCCACGCCCGTAACCAGACGCGGGTCTATGCGAAGGGCGTCCGAGCCGGACAACCGGACTCGGCGATGAGCGGAGAAGAGCAGGAGGCCTTGAAGGCGGCGCTCACCCCGGCTCCAAGGCTCGCGGAAACGGGCTGATAGAGGCCGGTTGGTCAGGTTTGAGGGGGGCGACGGACGTCGTGCCATGAGAGGTGTCACACCGAGGCCGGAATCTCACGCCATGACTTCGACCTCATCGCCCGCTTTGGCCTCGACCACCGCCCGTTGCGCACGACGGAATCGGGCGCGGCCGCGTTCTCGGGCACTTGAACAGATCCCCGTCTGGGAGGGTTTCGGGACGGCCGCCGAACCTCGCGTCGATGACGACGGCCTTGCGGCCCTTCTCGATGGCCTGAACCCTGAACAGCGCCGCGCGGTCACCCATGCGTCGGGCCCGCTCCTCGTGGTCGCCGGAGCTGGCACCGGCAAGACGGAAGTCATCACCCGCCGCATCGCGTGGCTCGTCGCGACCCGTCGCGCGCTCCCATCGCAAGTGCTCGGCCTCACATTCACGGACAAGGCAGCAGCCGAGATGCAGGTTCGGGTGGACCAGCTGGTCCCGTATGGGTTCGCGGACACCGCCATCTCCACGTTCCACGCATTCGGAGATCGGCTCATCCGGGAGTTCGCGTTCGAGCTCGGTATCGCGCCGGATGCCCGCGTCCTCTCGCATGCCGAGTCGATCGTGCTCCTTCGCGAGCACCTGTTTGAGCTCGGCCTTGACGCGTACCTGCCGCTCGGGGATCCGACCCGATTCCTCGGCGCCCTGACCACGCTATTCGGCCGATGCCGGGACGAGGACGTGACGCCGGAACGCTACCGGCAACATGCCGACGAACTCGCCGCCGCTGCGTGGGACGCCACGGGCGCGATGCCGGCGTCCGCCGTCGACGGCAAAGACGCGGCTGCGACGGCTGCTCTCCTGGAGTTGGCGTCGCGCCAGGGCGAACTCGCGACGGCCTATGAGCGCTACACCCAATTGCTCATCGCCAGTGGCTCAATCGACTTTGGCGATCAGGTGGCCATGGCCCTACGCCTGCTGCGCCAATCCCCGGCGACGCTTGCAACGGTCCGGAACCGCTACCGATACATCCTCGTCGACGAATTCCAGGACACCAATCCGGTTCAATCCGCGCTGGTCGAGCTGATCGGGGATGGCCACCGGAATCTCACGGTCGTCGGCGACGACGACCAGTCGATCTATCGATTCCGGGGCGCGGCGATCAGCAACATCCTCGAGTTCCGGGACCACTTCAGGGGCGCGCGGACCGTGGTCCTGCGGCGGAACTACCGATCGACGGCACCGATTCTCGATGCCTCGCATCGACTGATCAAGTTCAACGACCCCCACCGGCTGGAGAGCCGCGTCGGTATTTCGAAGAAGCTGCTGCCCCAGCGCTCCCCTGCGCCGACGCTCCCCGTGCGTGTTCACGCGTTCGAGACAGCCACGGACGAGGCCGACTGGATTGCGACGGAGTTCCGCCGGCGCATCGACGCTGGCGTCCCGCCACGGGACCTCGCGGTACTCGTCCGGACCAACGCCGGCGCGGACCCGATCCTCCGGAGCTTCAATATCGCCGGCGTGCCGTGGACCTTTGCCGGAGCCTCCGGGCTGTACGGGCGACCCGAAGTTCGGCTCCTCCTCTCCGTCCTCCGCGCCGTGACGGATCCCGAGGCCAGTGCCGATGTCTACGCCCTCGGGGCGTCCGATATCTACGCTGTCCCCGCGGACGACCTGACGGTCGTCATGGCCACGGCTCGGCGCGAGCATCGCTCGGCCTGGGCGGTTCTTGAAGCGCTGGACAACGAGACGGGAGGGCTCGCGCTCTCGCGTGAAGGGCGCGCCCCACTTCGACGGCTGGTTGGAGACCTTCGACGCCTGCGCGAACTTGCCCATCGGCGGCCGGCCGGCGAGGTGCTCTACGCGTTCCTCAAGGACTCCGGCTGGCTGGCCGGCATGGCCGGAGCAGGATCGACCTCGGGCGACGAAGCGCTTGCCAACATCGCCCGGTTCTTCGACATCGTGCGCAGTCGATCGGCCCTTCTCGTCGATGACCGCGCCGTCTTCCTGATCCCGCACCTCACGACCCTGATCGAGGCGGGCGACGATCCCGGCGCTGCGGAGCCGGATCCGGACATCGCGGCGGTGTCCGTGATGACGGTCCACAAGGCCAAGGGCCTCGAGTTTCCGGTCGTGGTCATTCCGGGTCTCGTTGCCGGGCGCTTTCCCTCGACGACACGGCGGGCGCCACTCGCGATGCCGGATTCGCTGCTCCAGACGCCGGTGGCCGATTCTGATCCGCACCTGCCCGAGGAGCGCCGGCTGTTCTTCGTGGCGATGACCCGGGCGCGGGACGAGCTGATCCTCACCCACGCCGCGGACTATGGCGGCGCACGGGCACGCAGGATCTCGCCGTTCGTTCTCGAGGCGCTCGACCTGCCGACATCGGCGGCCACCGGGGCCGGACTTGCGGAGCGCGACCCTCGGGCACGGATTGCTTCCTTCGCCACGGCGCTGCAGCCGGCTCGTGAAATTCGGCTCGGGCCGATCGAGGGTCCGCTGGCCCTGAGCCACTCCGCGATTGATGCCTATCTCCAGTGCCCGCGCAAGTATCAGTACAGCCACGTTCTGCGCGTGCCCACGGCGCCGCATCACTCGATCGTCTACGGCGCGGCGTTGCATCAAGCCGTCCAGGAGTTCCATCGTGCCGAGGCGCTGGGCCGGGTCATGTCCCAGAAGGAACTCGACGGCGTGTTCGAGGGCGCGTGGACGAACCAGGGGTTCGTATCGCGGGAGCATGAGCAGGCGAGGCTCGCCGCGGGCCGGGCAGCGCTCCGTGTCTTTCGAGCAGGGCAGCGCGCACCCGGTGCCGTGGTGCCGGTCTGGGTCGAGCGTGAATTCAGCTTCTCGATGGGCGGCGATCGAATCCGCGGCCGCTTCGACCGCGTCGACATCGTGCCCGTCGAAGGCACGACCGCAGTCGATCCAGCCGCCGCGCTGGCCGAAGCATCCATCTCGAATCGGGCGGACGTCATCGAGCCTACGCTCCAGCTCCTCGGCCGCGAGCAGGTCACGATCACGGACTACAAGTCGAGCGACGTTCGGGACCCGGTCAAGGCGCGCCAGCGGGCGAGGGACTCCCTGCAGCTGCAGATCTACGCGATGGCCTACGAGGCCATGACCGGCCGTCTGCCCGACGCCGTTCAGCTCCACTTCCTCGATTCCGGCTTGATTGGACGGGTGCCGGTCGAGCCGGACCGCCTGGCCAAGGCTCGCAATCGCATCAGCGTTGCCGCGACGGGGATTCGGGCCCGGGACTACGAGCCGCAGCCGGACACGATGGCCTGCACCTACTGCCCGTATCGTGAGATCTGCCCATCGAGCGCGGCTCGCTGATCGGCGCCACCCGGCGCCCCCGCGTCGACGTGGCTGGGGATCTGATGCGCCTGTCCGGAATTCGCGCGGTCACGCTGGACTTCGGAAACACCCTGGTCCCCGTGGAACGGGCCGCCTTGCGGTCCGTCGTCACGCGAACGGCCGACGACGTCTGCGCAGCACTCGCGATCACTGATCCCGCGACCTTCCTGGTCGCCTGGGCGGAGGAGCGCGCCCGGCAGTTCCGGGAGGAGGTGCCGCAGTTCCGGGAGGTGGATCTCCCGCAGCGTTCCGTGCGCGTCCTGGCTCGTCTCCGTGGAGCGTCGGTGCCATTGGAGTCGGAGTCCTGGGACGACCGCGGAGCCGCGGCCTGGTCAACGCCGGACGAGGTTGCCTTGATCGTCGATGCATATTCATCCGCGTTCGTCGCCACGATTCCCGCACCATCCGCAAGCGCAGACCTGATCCATGACCTCGCCGGTCGCGGCTTTACGGTTGCCATCCTGTCCAACTGGCCCCTCGCGGCGACGATCGACCGATTCGCCGAGGCCGCCGGCTGGATGCCGTCGCTGGCCGGGATCTTCGTGTCGCAACGAATCGGGACCATCAAGCCCCACCCGGCCATCTTTGCGCACGTCCAGGCCGAACTTGACGTCGAGTCCGCGGCCATCCTGCATGTCGGGGACGACTGGCTCGCCGATGTGAGCGGCGCCAAGGCCGCAGGCTGGCGGGCCGCGTATCTGGTTGGGCATCAGGCAGATACCCCTCTGCCAACGTCTGCGCGCCCCGCGGACATCCGGGCGGACCTTGAACTCGACGCCTTATCTGCGCTTGCGGATCATCTGGAGGACCCGCCGCCCGCACAGCCGCAGCACCCTACCGCCTAGACTCGGGGCGTGGAGACCCGCGACCGACGGATCAACCTGCTGCTCTTTGCGGCCGCGACCGCGGCATGGCTGATCGTGGGCGTCATCGTATTTACCCTCGATCCCGTGTTGAATCCGGCCGCTGGCTACGGCGGAGCGGTCGCGATGGGTGTGGCGATGGGCCTCACCACGATGCCCCTGTTCTGGCTCGTCCCGTTCGCGCGCCAGGGGCGGATCGCGTTCCGGGGTTCCTGGGTTCGAGCGATCCGACGCGGGACGTGGGCGGGCCTGATCGTGACGATCCTCGTGGTCCTCAGAGTCGGTGCTCTGCTCGAGTTGCCCGTTGCCCTGTTCATTGGGGCGTTGGTCGTGGTTGCCGAGATCACCATGTCGTCGGAGCGATGATGTGACCCCGCCCTGGAGGACGTGATGACTGAATCGATTGACGGGCGCGTGGCGGCGATAACCGCCGAGGCCCACGCGCGTCTGGCTGCCGCTGTCGAGGCGCAGCGAACCGACATCCTCGACCTGTCTCATCGGATCCATGCCGCCCCCGAACCGGCGTACGAGGAGCACCTAGCGGCCGCCTGGTGCGCCGAGATCCTGACTCGACACGGGTTCAGGGTGGAGCTGCCCGCCGGTCGACTGGCCACCGCGATTCGAGCGACCCGCTCCGGAGGCCGAGGTGGAGCCTCTCCGCGGATCGGGATTCTCGCGGAATACGACGCCCTCCCGGGCCTCGGCCACGGGTGCGGCCACAACACCATGGCGGCCGCTGCGGTTGGCGCGGCCATCGCCCTGGCCTCGATTGCGGACGAGCTCCCGGGTGAGATCGTGTTCCTCGGGACGCCCGCGGAGGAGCGGGGGAGCGGCAAGGTCGCCATGATCGGGGATGGCTTGTTCGATAGGATCGACGCGGCCATCCTGTATCACCCATGCGATCGCAACCACGTTGATATCACGCCCCTGGCAGCGGTCGATGTTGACGTGACGTTCCACGGACTTCAGGCCCACGCCTCGTCTGATCCGTGGAAAGGTCGAAACGCGCTCGACGCCCTGATCATGCTGTTCGTCTCGGTCGGGCTGTGGCGCCAGGGCCTGCGCCCGGATGCGCGTGTTCACGGCATCCTGCTCGAGGGGGGAACGGCAGCCAACATCATCCCGGAGCGAGCCTCCGGCCGATTCATGCTCAGGAGTTCCGTCGACGCGGAGCTGGTGGCGATGCAGGATCGGTTCCGGGCGCTGTGTGAAGCAGCCGCAACCGCGTCTGACACCACGGTCGAGGTTGTGTTCTCAGGCGGATCGCGCACGATGCGAACGAACCGGGTCATCGCCGACCGATGGGTTGCCAACGCGGCCGCGCTCGGAATCCAGGATCAGGG
>JAYWFP010000288.1:0-3359 GCA_043778745.1 Chloroflexota bacterium | reverse complement strand
GAGCAGGCCGTGGAATCGTGGCGCTTGTAGGTCTCGGGCTCCTCGTAGGTCGTGATGTAGCCCTCGTAGTTGCGGAGGACGACCTTGTGGTCCGAGTAACTGATCAGGTAGTTCGGCATGACCGGGATCTTGCCGCCGCCGCCGGGGGCATCGATGACGAAGGTCGGAACCGCGTAGCCGGACGTGTGCCCGCGCAGGCCCTCCATGATCTCGAGCCCCTTGCCCACGGGAGTCCGGAAATGACCCGACCCCTCGACGAGATCGCACTGGTACAGGTAGTACGGCCGGATCCGGTTCTCGACGAGCTTGTGGACGAGCGACCGCTGAATGTGCACGCAGTCGTTGACGCCGGCCAGCAGCACGCTCTGGTTGCCGACCGGAAGGCCGGCCTTCGTGAGCTTGTCGACCGCGCGGGAGACCTCGGGCGTGATCTCGTTCGGGTGGTTGAAATGGAGGTTGATCCAGAGCGGGTGGTACTTCTCGAGCATCGAGCACAGCTCGTCGTCGATCCGCTGCGGCAGGAAGACCGGCACGCGGCTCCCGATCCGGATGATCTCGATGTGAGGGATCTCGCGCAGGCCTCGGAGAATGCTCTCGAACAACCTCGGGGCGAGGGTCAGGCCGTCGCCGCCGGAGATCAGCACGTCGCGAACCTGCGGGGTCCGGCGGAGGTACTCGAGCTGGGCCTCGTGGTCCTTGCGATTGAAGTTCTGGGTCGGGTCGCCGACGATCCGGCTGCGGGTGCAGTACCGGCAGTAGCTCGCACACTGCGTGGTCACGAGCATCAGCACGCGATCCGGATATCGATGGACGAGGCCCGGAACCGGCGAATGGCGGTCCTCGGCGAGGCTGTCCTCCATCATCGCTGTGAAGGCTTCGTGCTCCCGGCCGACCGGGATGACCTGGCGACGAATCGGATCGTCGGGATCGTCCGGGTCGATCAGGCTGATGAAGTACGGCGTGATATCCACGCGAAACTTGTCGGGCGCCGAGAGGCCTTCCTTCTCGTCCTCGGTCAGGTTGAGGACGGCGCCGACCTCCTCGAGCGAGTTGACCCGATTGCTCAGCTGCCAGCGCCAGTCGTTCCACTTTTCGTCGGGGACGTCATGCCAGATCGGGGCACGTCGGCTGACCGCGGGCGCGCCGTTCGGCCCGAGAGCCTGGGCGGGATCGCGGCGATTGACCCACGGGGCCTCGGCGGCGCTCAGCGCAATCGCGGTCGCGGCCGCAGCAGCGATCGCGGTCGCGGCGGCCTTATCGGCGACCGCTGCCTTGATCTCGTCGGCGTCCATGCTGGTCTCCTCGGAACCCTGGCCATCGAGCGCAAGGCCAACTGGCGCCCGCCCGACGCATAAAGTCTATGCAGGCTGGATATTAGCGGCGATCATACCCCCACCTCCGGGCCCGGTCCAGCCCCGGGTCCAACCCGTATGATCCTGTGCCATGGATGAGGAACTGCCGGAGCGACTCCCGGAGCAACTCCCCGAGCCACTCCCCGAGCCATTGCCGGAGCACGTCGCCGCCAACCGCGAGGCGTGGGATCGGTACGCGCCCGGGTACGCCGACGCGGGCCGTCGCGCATGGGCCGCGGCCGAGCCCAGCTGGGGCATCTGGGGCATCCCGGAATCCGAGGTTCGACTTCTCCCGGACGACCTCGATGGCCAGGACGCCGTCGAGCTCGGCTGCGGAACCGCGTACGTCTCCGCCTGGCTGGCGCGCCGTGGAGCGCGGCCAGTGGGGATCGACAACTCCCCGGCGCAACTCGCCAATGCACGGGCGTTCCAGGCCGAGTTCCGGCTCGAGTTCCCCGTTCATCTTGGCGACGCCGAATCGACGCCGTTCGAGGATGCTAGTTTCGATTTCGCGATCAGCGAGTACGGCGCCTGCCTGTGGGCCGATCCCTACGCCTGGATCCCGGAGGCGGCGAGGCTCCTTCGGCCGGGCGGGCAACTGGTCTTCCTGACCAACGGACTGATCATGCAGCTCGCTGTCGAGGAGCGTGTCGCCGACGACCCCGCCAAGGACAAGCTCCAGCGCCCCCTCTTCGGGATGCATCGGACCGTCTGGCCGGATGACACGTCGGTCGAGTTCCACCTGCCGCACGGTGAGTGGATTCGACTCCTGCGCGAGCACGGCTTCGAGATCGAGCGCCTGGTCGAGCTCCAGGCTCCACCCGACGCCGTGGACAGCACGAAATACTCGTTCGTGACCGCAGATTGGGCGCGGAAGTGGCCGTCGGAGGAAGTCTGGGTGGTCCGCAAGCGCGGGTAGCGGCTCGGCGCGGCGGCCGGCGCGGCGCGGGTAGCGGGTCGGCGCGGGTAGCGCGGGTAGCGCGGGTAGCGGGTCGGCGCGGCGCGGGGGCGCACGACGTCCCCTGGCCCGGATTCCCTGCCAGATACGAGCCGGGTTCGTGATATCGCTCAATAACCCCAGATTCACCCCCACATACGAGTCCGGTTCGTGATGGGTGCCGCCGAGGATCGTCCAGGCGGATCCGCGGCGTCCTACGCGGCGAATCCACGCTCAGCAAAGCGACCCCGAGACGCTGAACCAGCTGAGACGATGGTGGTACCGCACCCAATACGACGCGGGATCGTATTTGGCGGAGGGGCGCGGCTCGTCGGACGAGCTGGCGCGCTACTCGCCGATGACGCTCCAGAGGAAGCCCATCATCACGAAGAAGCCCGTGAACATGGCGATCAGGCCGATGCCGCCGTACGGGGAGTTGGCACCCTCGTGGGGGACGAGCTGCAACCCGACCCCGAAGATCACGGCCCAGGCCACGAACAGCGCCCCGAACAGGAACTTGCCGTTGGGCCCGGTGATCCGGCGCGTCCAGGTTGCCCCGCCGTCGGCGGACAGAGCGGAACGCACCATGATGTAGATCATCAGGGCGACGATGGTCACCGAGGCGCCGAGTTCGACTGGATGGGTGAAGGCGAGGGTAAAGAGCTCCACGAGGCCCTCGAACGGCTTGCGGACGACGGCGAAATGCTAGCACGCGAAGCCACGGCTACGATGGGCCGCGCGATGTGCCCTCCCCCATCCGCGATCCGCCGCTTCGTCGCGCCCGGCGCGTTTCCGAGGGATGTGACTGGCGCGTTTTCGCGTGGCGCGCTTCGGCGGCACGCCATGGGCGCGTTTTCGCCCGACGCGTTTCCGCGGGACGCCACGAGCGCGTTTTCGCGTGGCGCGCTTCGGCGGCGCGCCATGGGCGCGTTTTCGCGAGACGAGACGAAGGTGTTGCAAGTGGGCCCGACTCGCGCGTGACCTCATGACCGCGCCCCGCGTCACCCGATGAGCGCGTTCGAACGCCTCGGTCGATGGGCCGCCCGGAGGCGCTGGTGGGTCGTCGGCGC
>JAYWFP010000287.1:0-8022 GCA_043778745.1 Chloroflexota bacterium | reverse complement strand
GACGTCGCCCCACTCGATCGGGAAACCGTGCCGCTCATTGATTCCGTCGAACGCCTCGACGATGATCCGACCGACGTCGTTCGCATCATCGGGGCGGGTGGTGCGGATGGCCGGCGCGACGGTCGATCCGGGCGCGGCGGTGGACGCGCTCACCGCGACGCTCCAAGAAAGTCGCCGACGAGCGATGCGACACGCTGTGGCTGATCGAGGTGAACCAGGTGACAGGCACCCTCGACGACCTCGACTCGAGCGTCCTTCATGGTCCTGGAAGCGTCCTGCCCGCTCGATGGCGGCGCGAACGCGTCCCGGTCGCCCCAGACGAACAGGGTCGGCGCCGAAAGTCTCGGGAGCTCTCCCCGGAGTATCAAGTCCTGGCGCTGACCCCGGATCGTCATGAACCGTTCGAGCATCGTCAGCCAGCTGTCGATGGCGCCCGGCTGCGTCTCGCTGAGATGGGCAAGCTGGAGGACGTCCGGCGGGACCTTGTCGACATCGGCGACGCAGATCTGTTGGTACACCTGTCGCGTGGACTCGAGACTCGGGCGGGCGATCGTAGCGTAGATCAGGCGATTGACCACCGGCAACCCGAGCAGTCGCATGAACGGCGGGATCCAGCGGTCAAGGCCCGCCGGCGCACCCACGAGGACGATCCTCTCGACGCGCTCCGGGTGGGCGAGGGCGAAGGCGAGCGACCAGTAGCCGCCCATCGACGAGCCGACGAGGGACGCTCGCGGCAGCTCCAGGGCGTCCAGAAGCGAACCCATGTAGTCGACGGCGTGGGCTCGCAGATCCGTCTTGCGGTAATCGAATGGGTCGCTGAGGCCGCAGCCGGGACGGTCGGGAGCGAACAGGGCGTATCGCTCGGCCAACGGCTTCATGATGCCCGCCCACTCGGCCGCGAACCCGCCGCCGCCGTGGACCAGGACGACCGGCGCGCCGGCCCCGGTCTCCAGGACGTGTGTCCGGACGGCCGGCTTCGCTAACCTGACAAACCGCGATCGAGCCACGACGCCGGTGTCGGCGAGGACCTTCGCCTGGAGCTCGGCGTATCGCCGAGCAGCTGGCGTCACGAGTGATTGTTCGAACGGCGTTCGGTCAACTGTTCGGTCAATCCCTATGGTCGTGCTCATCGTGCCGGCTCCTCCCGCGATTCGACGCTTGACCTGTTTCCACGCTCCGCTATCATGGGCAACAACCTGATCTCGACGCAAGACATTCCAGGAATGTTCAGAGGAGGTTGGTCGGATGTTCGGAAAAGTCGGTCGGCCACCGGAGGATCGTCTCCTCCGCCAGCGGGAGATCTTCGAAGCCGTCGGCCCGCTCATCCTCGAGGTCGGAGCACGGGAGTTGACGATGCGCCAGGCAGCTCATCGGGCGTCGATGAGCGTGGGCGGCATGTACCACTACTTCCCGTCAAAGCGCGACCTCGTGCTGCACTCGCTTCAGCAGGAAGCGCACGACCGGCTATGCATCGATTTCTACGCGACGTATGGCCACCTGGAGGACTCCGACCCGGAGGCGTTTCTCGATGCGTTCATCGAGTTCCAGGTCCACGCGGCCGCCTTCTTGAGGCCGGCGCTTCACGCCGCGATCGATCTCGGGGCCGCGACCGTATGGCCGACGCTCGAACGGGCGATGGCCCTTGGGCTGGAAGACTGGGCCAGGATCGCCCGGCGTGTGGTACCCGATGCCGAAGAGCGCGACCTCGTGGCGCTCTGCCGCGCGGTGAGGCGGACGATGCTCGGGGCGATGCTCGACACGACCGTGACGCCGGCCGAGCTCCGTGAGGAGTTGCGCGCCCTTATCGTCGGAGAACCCGTCGGTTTGCGGAGGGAGTTCGCCCGAACCGCCTGAGCGGCGCGGCGATTGGTCGGGGCGAGGGGCGTCACCGATGTGCGTGCGAACCTGGTCTCAGGCGCTTTCCTGGCGCTGCAACCAGGGCCACGAATGGCCGTCGGTTGTTAGGCCTTGCGCTACCCGCTATGCCAGGCCGCGCGCCGCCCAGGCCACGCCCGCGACCACGAACGGCTCGGAGGGCATCCGCCGCCGGCAGTCCTCGCGCAGCTCCGCGCGCCGGTCCGCGTCGAGGCTCGACAGGTAGGCGCCGGCCGGGCCGACGCCCCGCGTGAATGGCTCCCACCAGGCATCGAAGGTCGGGTGCTCGAGGCTCACGGAAAGTGAGGTCGCTTCGACTTCGTGCAGTCCTGCGGCCTCGAACAGCTCGGTCAGGTGGCCCTCGCGGGTGCGTGGTAAGAGAGACCCGTCGTCGACCGCCGGGTCCAGCGCCCGCGCGGCGTGCCAGAACACCTGGAGGGGGCTCTGACCGCCGCCGTGATCCCAGACGCACGCTGCGACGACACCGTCCCGCCGGGTCACGGGCCCATCTCGGCCAGCCCCGCAACCGGGTCCTTCATGAAGTGGACGACGAGCTGCGCCAGGGCTACGTCGAACACGTCGTTCGGGAACGGTAGCTGCTCGGCTGGTGCTTCTCGGACGTCGACGCCCGGGTAGCGCTCCCGAGTCGCGGCAACAAATGACTCGGACGGATCGACGGCCGCCACCGCTGCGGGTCCAAGCCGTGCGACCAGCTCGCCCGTGAGTGCGCCGGTACCGCAGCCGACGTCGAGCACCCGCTGCCCGCCTCGCACCGAGGCGAGGGCCACCAGCTGGCCGGAGAGCAGGCGCGAGTATCGACCCATGAAACCGTCGTAAGCCTCGGCGGCAACATCGAAGCTCATGTGCGCCTATCTACGCTCTCGCTACGGCCATTCGCATCGCCCCTCGGGCGGCCACCCGGTCACCCGGCAGCGTAGCGGATCGGTGGAGACGGCGATACACGCGTGAGCCCCGCGGAGGAGCCATGGCGCGCCCGGAGGGATTCGAACCCCCGACCCTCTGATCCGAAGTCAGGAGCAGGCGCTCAGGCGATCGAGTTTTGTCTCAATCCACGTTCCGCCGGCGTCCGGCCCTTTCACCCAGATCCACACGCTAGGTGGTACCACCGGTGGTACGAGCGGCAGTCGTCCGGCTTGTCCGGCGTTCTGTCGATCTTCGTAGCCCCCCTGCCCCCGGGTCTGCCAGATCGCGCCCACTTGGCTCGCGGTGGGTGGTCCACAATCCAGTTTGTCGATATTCGTTCGGGTCGCGCCACGGTCCGACGACCGAATTCGTTCGAGGGGAGGCTCAAGTGCTCCAGATCGTCGTCTTCGCCGGGATCACGTTCTTCATTAGTCGCCGTCTCGGCAATGCGCAGGTTCGCGCGCTCTCGATCGTTGCCGGAGTTGGATTCGTCATCCTCGGTGCAATGGTCGTGCTGGACGCTGGATCCAGACCGGGCGCGACCCGTACGACTGGTTTCATCACCATGTTATTGATATTCGGCACGGTTGCAGTCTCCGCAGCAATCGACTACGTCAGAAGGCCAAGCCGACTATCGTGACTCGTTGAGGGCACCACTGGCCGCGCTCGTCTGATGCCGACCATCACCGGTTCCAGCTAAATGACGCTCGCTCGGTGGGTCGCCCGCACACCAGACGAGTCAAAACAATGTCTTCCGCCAGACGGCTCAGCCCGCTCGAGGCTGTAAGTGAGGACCCGGTCACGACGCGGGCGAGGGGAGGGGAGGCTAGATCCTGGTCGGCTTGGCGACTTTATGGAGTTTGTTGGCCGCAGCCATCCACGAGCGCTCGTACCGATGGTGTGCGCGCGCTGCGCCGGCAACGGTCTGACCCGCCCCGATTGTCAGGCCCGCCACCAAAGGCAGAGGGCCTGTCACCAACGAGAGTAGAGCGCCGATAGCCACTGCCCCCGCTGCGCCCTTGAACGATGGCGCGAACTTGGCCACCTCAGCATCCATCGCTGCGACATAGCCCTGGACGATGGAGTCTTCGAGCGTCCGACCCTGTTCCGCCTCTTGCCAGGCGTGCGCCTCAAGGGTGGCTAGGAGCCCGCGGAGCGCCTGGAGGCCTCGCAGCTTCCGAGCGTCGTCGAGCTCCTCCCACGAAAGCCTGGCAATCGTCGGGAACATGATTTGCAGAGCCCCGGAGCCGAACACCGGGTTGGCCTGCCCTCGTGCTACGCGAGCCGAAAGGGCCCGCGAGTGCATGGCATCCATGCTGACCGCGGCCTCGAGCCGGCCGCCGAGGACGAGCGCGTAGTTGGTGCTGCCCATCACCAGCTTTCGAGAGAACTCGTCGGGGATCAGGTCGCTCAGGACCCTGTCGCGCTGGTCCTCGGCGACCATGCGCGAAACGAGGCCCTTGTCCTCGGGAAGCAGATCAAGCGACATGAAGTGCAGCCACGGATACGCCCGTGGCATCTCCCGCTTCATCGGCTCGAGGGTGGCACTCCAACCAATGGTCGTAGACGATTTGAGGACGGTGCGTGGAGGCCCGGCACTTTCTGACGCTTTCGTGGCGACGTGGAAGTTGGCCCCCAGGGACCTACCGCGGGCACGTGCCGTCTGATACTCCAGCGGCGTCTCGGACCTCGCAGATGGGATATGCAGCTCGAAGCTGCCCGACGGTCCAGCACGGCCATCCCATAGGCCGTCATCGATGATCACTTCGTCGTGAAGGAGCGCACCCGCAACGATCCTGCGCCGAACAGCCTCAACTGGCGCCCCGGCTAGGAGACCGTGGGCGTTTGCCCGAATAGAGAAATAGATACGGGAGGTCGGCGCAGCCATCTCCGTAAGGGTACCGTCGAAGGACCCGGCCCGAGCGTAAGGCGGTGGTCTCGGGGAGGCCCCCAGCCCCCACCAGTCAATCATGTGTTCCAGGGAGATCCATGGCGGCTCGCCGATGAGTACGCTGTGCGAATGGGTGCAGCAACAATCCGCACATTTCTGGCGGACGGAACGCCGCTCGGGATCAGGCTCATCGAGAAGTCAAGCTGGACTGGGCGCGGGATCGACTTCGCCTGGTCAGACTGGGTGCGGGCGCGCGTTCGACGCAACTTGGCCTTCTCTGTCGTCGTCGCGAGTAGATCGAAGCTCAGGCACTCGAGATCTGGTCGCCGCTGAACTGGATCGCTATCGCCGCCGCCCCAACGAAGGAAGGCCCCCGCTCACGATGGTGATCCGTGCACGCGGACGAGTTGGCGCTTGGGCCCTTCTGACCGGCTCCGGGACCTGACTCGAAGCTCGACGGAATGCCTCAACGAGGAGGCGTGCTTGGCGCTCGCCACTCGCGGCGGCGGCGGTTCTGAGACCGTCATCCAGAGCGCGATGCGCCGGCCGGAGTCGAGCGGCGGTACGCGGCGGCCACTTTGCGCCGGCAGGCTCAAACACTCGGATGAGGACTCGGATGAGGACGTTGTCCTTGCGCTGGATGTCGAGCTCGGCAAGGGGGGCGTGCTCGCCCTTCCTGGGTCCAAAGCCGGAGGTTCGGATGACTCCGGCCCAGAATGAGTTCACGTCCGGTCGACGGATGAACTCTGTTGTCTCAAGGTGAAGCAGGGCCTGCTTCTCGATCTGGTGCCAAGGCCAATCGACGGGCGTCACTTTGGTCGCTAGGTCGCGCTCTCTAGACACGGAATAGCTTCATCCTCGATCTTGCAGGTTGAGGGCTCTGAGAGTGAGCAGACAGGTCGAATGTCAGGCGTTTCGCGTCGCTGTGCTTACTTGCTGGGAGTGGATCAATCCTCTTTAACGGGTTCAGGAGCCCATGTTCGCCTCAAAGGAACGACGCCTTTGAAGTGCGAGTCGAGTTGCTCGTAATGGTCAAGAACCAAATCAATAAGCTCCTCACCATTGATAAGGCGGATGTTCGAGGTCGCCTTCTGCTTGGCCTGTGGCGTGAAGTTTCCGAGGGTGACGAACAGTCCGAACTCGCCGGCGCCGAGGTTCCCAATCAGCTCGGCAACAGCAGGCCCGCCGACATTGCCCTCGCTGCTCTTCACCTGGACCTTGATTATTGGCGGCTCGAAGCCCAGCTCATCGCGATGCGCCACGATGTCGACGCCCCCGTCCGCTCCCTCCGGCGCTACGCGTGTCCTGTAGCCCATTGTCCCGAGCAAGTGGGCGACAAAGTGGGCGAATGGGTGGCCCTTCTGATCCTTCGCCAGCCGCTTCCTGATGAAGTCCCGGACGTTCTGTTCGGTCGCTTCGGCGATGATCGCAACGGTACTGTCGGATTCGTTGGCCGTGTCCGCCGCAGGGGATCCTGCTAGAAGCAGGGCCCACTCATCAGCGTAGTTTTTGACTTGAAAGAACGTCATCGCGGATCCGAGTTCGTACAACGCGCCTTGGCTGACCGAGGTGATCGGTACTGATCGGTCCCACTTGACGGCACGACGGTTCGGGTGCTCCGGATCGCCGATCGGGTCGAACTTGTATGTCCCTTGGACGGTCCCGATTCGAGCAAGCCCATCGCCGTGAGACCGGAAGACGACAGCGTCGCCGACCTTCATCTCAGTCGCAAATCGATACAGCTGACCGGCCAGCACGGGGATGGCGCCGGGCTTCTCATTTGGCAGCGCCTTTGCGAGCCTCGCTTTGATGGCCTCGCGATCATGAGCAATCGGGGTCAGGTCCTCCAGCTCGTGCCAGCCCATCGCGAGGAGGTTCTTCTCGAGCAGAAGAGCCTCGAGCTTCGGGCCACGGGCATGGATGCCCCAAAACGTTCGTTCCGCCACGACTCACTCCCAGCGAAGCAATGATTCGGATGACGCTGAGTATGGCGCGTGTCTCAATAGGCGGCCCACCCGCCCTGCTCAACAGCGGAACACGTGGACGCGGTCGGACCGCTATGGTCATTCAGGCACGCGCAGGACCTTTCGCACGCCTCCCGTCACGGCATATCGAGCGAGGGACCCGACAATCAACAACCACAGCCAGCTCATCTGGTCGATCGCAGACCTCCTCCGGGGTGATTACAAGCAGTCCGAGTATGGGCGGGTCATCCTGCCGCTCGTCGTGCTGCGCCGACTCGACTGCGTCCTCGAGCCGACCAAGCAACAGGTGCGTGCTCGCCTCGGGTCCCTCGAGGGCCGGGTCGAGAACGTTGGCCCGATCCTCCAGACGATCACGGGCATCGACGTGTACAACACCAGCCCGCTGACCCTAAAAAAGATCCTCGCCGATCCACCGCAGGTCGCCGGCAACCTTCGAGCGTGGATCGCGGCCTTCGACGAAGAGACCCGCGATGTCATCGAGAAGTTCGACTTCGACGCACAGATCGGGCGGCTCGACCGGGCGAAGCTCCTGTACCTGGTCTTGGCGAAGGTCACCGAGGTCGATCTCCATCCCGACGCCGTCAGCAATGTTGAGATGGGTTATCTGTACGAGGAGCTGATCCGCAAGTTCTCCGAGCTGTCGAACGAGACCGCGGGCGAACACTTCACGCCCCGTGAGGTCATCCGCCTTATGGTCGATCTCCTCTTCATCGAGGACGACGACGCGCTGCGGACGCCAGGCATCGTGCGGACGATGCTCGACCCGGCCTGCGGCACGGGCGGGATGCTCTCGGTCGCCCAGGAGTACCTGCGCGAGCTGAACCCGGGAGCGCGACTGGAGGCATACGGCCAGGAACTGAACGCCGAGACCTACGCGATCTGCCGCTCGGACATGATGCTCAAGGACCAGAAGGCCTCGAACATCCGGCTCGGCAACTCGTTCTCGGAGGACGCCTTCCGCGAGCAGCGCTTCGACTACCTTCTGGCCAACCCGCCGTTCGGAGTCGAATGGAAGAAGGTCCAGCGCGAGGTTGAGGACGAGCGCGCCAAGCTCGGCTTCGTGGGTCGCTTCGGGGCCGGCCTGCCGCGCATCAACGACGGCTCGTTCCTGTTTCTCCAGCACATGATCAGCAAGCTCCGCCGGCCCGAGGACGGTGGCGGCCGCCTGGCCATCGTCTTCAACGGTTCGCCGCTGTTCACCGGCGGTGCCGGCTCGGGCGAGAGCGAGATCCGCCGCTGGATCATCGAGAACGACTGGCTCGAAGGCATCGTCGCGCTGCCGGACTCGATGTTCTACAACACGGGGATTAACACGTACGTTTGGATCTTGACCAACCGCAAGACCCC
>JAYWFP010000286.1:0-3394 GCA_043778745.1 Chloroflexota bacterium | reverse complement strand
GCGGCGCCTTCGGTCAGCGATGCTCCCATCGCCTGCTCGAAGGCCCGATAGGACTCCGCCCCCCGCAGGGCGAGGATCACGTGCTCGATTCCGGATGGTTCGGCGATTTCCTCTCGGAGCGTGGCGATCGTGATCTGGGCGGCTTCGCTCAACGGGAATCCGCCGAGACCAGTTCCGAGGGCCGGAAAGGCCACGCTCGAGACGCCCAGCTCGCGTGCCCTCGCCATCGCGCTCCGGACCGCCGTCGCGATGGCCCACGACGACGTCCGTCGGTTGTGGTCCAGGGAGACCGCGTGAATGATCGCCCGGGCAGCCAGAGACCCGGCGCCCGTCGCGATCGCGGAGCCGACTCCAATCGGGCCCTGACGGACAGCCTCGAACTCGATGGCATCGCCACCGGCGCGCTTGATTGCACCGCCGACGCCGGTTGACATCCAGAGCGATGGGCTGGCTGGGTTCACGATGGCATCCACTTCGAGGACACAAACGTCCCCGTTCCAGAGTTCAAGGCGCGTCATCCGGTACCTCGGGAGACGAGCGTACGGACCACGGACGGCCCGGACGCGGCATGGTACACCCGGGGCAGGCGCTGGGCCATCCCCGTCACTACTTCCCACGCGTTCGTCCTGCGGGCCAGGGCCACGTCGGCGACCGTGATCGCGTCGGTCCCTTGCGATCCAATGAGCACGAACCGATCGTTCACGGTGATCGGCGGGCCGGGCACATCCGTGACGTCGGCCATGACCGCATCCATGGCCACGTTCCCGACGAGCGGGACCCGATGGCCCCGAACGAGCGCTTCCGCACGATTCGACAGGGCCCGGGACCAACCATCGCCATACCCGATCGGAAGGGTGGCGATCCGCGACGCACGACCTATTCGAAAGGTCGGCCCGTAGCTGATGCCCCAACCGGCCTCGAGTTCGGCAACCCGGACCGGTCGCGCATGGAGCGATAGCGCCGGGGTGAGTTCCCGTGCTGCGGGATTCAGCTCCACCCCGGCAAGCTCGTCGGGCACGAGCCCGTAGATCGAAAGGCCGGGCCGCACGCCGCCGTACGACGCGACACCATCGCTCAGGAGTGAGCCGCTCGCCCGGACGTGGCGGCGAGGGAGTCGGATGCCCGCGGCGCGCAGGTTCATCGCCTCGGCGTCGAACGCGTCCATCTGAAGGCGCGTCAAAGCGCGATCCTCGGGCGCCTGAAGGTGCGTCCAGAGGCCGTCAAGGCGCGCCTTCGGCTGATCGGCGATGGACCGCGCCGCGGCGACGATCGCGTCACCTCGAAACCCTCCCCGTCCAAGGCCGGTCTCGACCTCAAGGTGGATCCGAAGCGGGCGTCGTCCGCTTCCGGTCGCGATGCCGGCCAGCGAAGCCGCGAGGAGTGTCGGATCCCCGGCGGTCACGGCGACTCCACGCGCAGCCGCCGTGCGGACCCAGGAGCCCGGGATCGGGTACAGGACGAGAATCGCTTCGCTGATGCCACCGTCCCGGAGGGCAACGGCCTCATCGATCGTGGCGACACAGAAGCCGTCCGCGCCGGCAGCGGCGAGTTCCCGGGCGACCGGTAGCGCGCCATGACCGTAGGCGTCCGCCTTGACCACCGGGTGCACCGGCACACCCTGGCCGGCCTCCGAACGAATGACGGCGAGGTTCCGGCGGATCGCGCTGAGGTCGACTTCGATCCAGGCGCTCCTCGGCAGCGCCTGGAGGATTGCCTCCTCGCCCCGGGCGATTTCGTCCGGACCCGCCCACCCCTCCGCCGCGGGCACGCTCAGGATTCCGCCGGGGCCGGCGCCTGGACCCCGAATCCCAGACGCTTGCCGCCGCGTTCACGCTCGGCGATTGCCGCGAGGCGCTTGCGCGCGATGGGGAGCGCATCGCACAGGTCGGAGGCGAGCAGGCCCGCGTCCCCGAGCCGTTCCCGGACCAGGTCCCCGGCCATCCCGTGGAGGTACACCCCGAGACGCCCGGCGACGAACGGCTGCAGCCCCTGGGCGAGTAACGCCCCGATGACACCTGCGAGCACGTCACCCGTGCCGCCCGTCGCCAGCGCTGGGTTTTCGAATGGGGCGACGGCCACCTGACCGTCCGGATCGGCGATAACGGTCCTGGCGCCCTTGAGCACCACGACCTGGCCCCATCGGGCAGCCGCAGCCCGTGCGGCGGTTGCGCGAGCGGCGTCATCTCCGCCCAGGTCGCCATCGGCGTTCTCCGACTCGCCCTCACCGGCGCGCAGCCGGCCAAACTCGCCGGGATGCGGCGTCAGGACAGCTGGTCGACTCGCGGCGGTCCACCATTCCCCGAGCGCGGCCATCGAGCGCAATGCCTCGGCGTCGAGGACGATCGGGGCTGGCGTGTCCTCGCCGATCGTGCCGAGCAGCCGACGCACAAGTTCCATCGTCGCGAGCCCGGGGCGGAGCCCTGGCCCAAGGACGATCGCGTCGTGTTCGTGGTCGAGGATCCGGGCAATGGCCGGCTCCGGGTCCACCTCTTCGACATCGTCCTCGGGCAGCGCCATCGTTGTCGCCTCGATAACCTTGCCCGCGAAGAGCGGCTGGAGCGACTCGGGGACCGCGAGCGTCACGAGGCCCGCGCCCGCGCGACCGGCGGCTCGACTCACGAGCAATGCCGCGCCGGCATAGTCGAGCGAGCCCGCGATCACGAGGAGCTTTCCGAACGTGCCCTTGTGGGCACGGGTGGCGCGCTCGGGCAACAGACGGGCCATCGAGCGGTCGTCGAGAACCACCGGGTCCCCGCCCGAGACGGACAGCTCCAGACTCGCCTCGGCCGCGGCCGGCGCCGCCTGCGGGCGAAAGCCCAGTTGTCGGTCAGTCATCTCCGGGACTCTTCAGCGACGCGTCATGGAGCGCCCGGATGCGCTCCATGCGGGCGAGGATCTGGCGCTCCCGGTCATCCAGACGAGCGTCGATGTCGGGCGGAAAGATGTACCGGCCGCCGGTCTGACGCACGCCGAAGGCAATCGCCACCGCGTAGTCCGATTCATGCGAGATCGACACGGCAATCCGATCCATGCCGAGTTGCTCGGCCCGTCGTTCGGCACGACCGTGAAGGCGGACCGCCGGCTGACCGGTCGGCAGACGCTCGATCTCGATGTCCTTCCACCCGATTCCGCGCACGCCCAGCCCGAGGACCTTGCTGATGGCTTCCTTGGCGGCCCATCGGCCCGCAAACGTCTCGGGTCGATCCCGGACGTAGCGCTGCTCCGCCGGCGTCAGGACCCGACCGCTGAACCGAGCGCCGAACCGCGCCAGGGAGTGGCGAATGCGTTCGACCTTGATGATGTCGATGCCGAGTTCGGTCGTCCCGGGCGGGACGACCCCGGGCTGGATGCCCCCCGGCGCCGATTGATCATCGGGCGATTCGCGGTCGCCGCT
>JAYWFP010000285.1:0-3395 GCA_043778745.1 Chloroflexota bacterium | reverse complement strand
GGTCGGTGAGGGCGCTGAGCCGGGCCCACCGAATGACGATCTGCCGGGACCGAAGGCATAGATGGCGCCGCCGATCGCGAGCACGCCGATCATGGCGGCCGTTGCAACGCGGGCAGGTGTGGTCATCTTGGGCAACCTCCACGGGACCCGGAAGCCCCGAACTTGGGACGTGGTGTCAATCTCGAGGAGCGTGGCCTCGACCATCCGGTCGGGGGCATTGGTCGGGCCCAGCTCGAGCCAGGCCCGAGCTTCACGCTCGAATCGCTGCTCTTCGCTCATGCGAGTCGTTCCTCCTCGGTCACGGGCACCCGCCCGGCCTCGATCGCCGATCGAAGCGCCCGCGTGGCGTAGTGCATTCGGGATCGAACGGTCCCGGCGGGGATGCCGAGCGTCTCGGCGATCTCCACGAGGGGCAGCCCGACGTAGTGGTGCAGGACGAAGACGGCCCGCTGGTCCACCGGGAGCCGACGGAATCCTCGCTCGAGTTCATCCCAATCGGCTACCGATCGACTCGTGTCCGGGGTTGATGCCTCGTACTCAGGCAGGGCCCGAACATTGGCCGCCCGTCGCCGGTTGCGACGAACTTCGACATAACAACTGTTCACGAGGACACGGCGTAGCCAGGCTTCGAATCGATCGTGATCGCGCAGGCGCGGAAGCTCCCGCCATGCGCTGACCAGGGCGCCCTGCACGGCGTCCTCGGCCAGCCCGGTGTCGCGAAGGATCCGATAGGCGATCGCATACAGGCCGCCGCTCACCAGGTGCACCAGATGAGCGAAGGCGTCACGGTCACCCTGACCCGCCCGATCCACGAGGCCTCGATCCACCTCGCCCTCCATTGATCGCACCTTGGTGGTGCGCTCTAGAATCGTTGATTCAGGCTGAGCCGAAAACGTTCAGATGGTGTCTGCTTGATCGAGGCAGTTTCTCGATCTACCCGCGGCGACCGCGTGCATCGACGGGCCAATTGCCGAGGACGGTATCGCCCCGCACTGCAACGAACGCATCGAACAGGTCCACGACCGGGCAGACGTGGTTGGGAACGATCGCCACGACCTCGCCGAGGTGTGGGGCCGGAGTCCCTGGCGGAATCCGGACGATGCCGTGGTAGTCGTTGACCTTCTCGATCACGGCGTTCGGATAGGCGGGCAGCAGCCCGTGGCCGGTCAGGTATGCGGCTCGATCCTTGGTCAGGGTCTTGGCGCCCGCGTCGACGACGACCTGGCCGGCGACGGCGGTACTCACCACTGTCGCCATGACCCGAAGGGCGATCTCATCGAACCCGATGGCGCCGAGCGCCGCCTGTTGCCGATCACCGAGGACGTAGGTCCCTGCGCGCATTTCGTTCACTTCGCCCGTCGCGGCGTCCCACATCGTGGGCGTCGATCCGGCGCTCACGATCTCGCAGGCAAACCCGGCATCTCGCAGGGCAAGCGCGGCCGCGCCGAGCGCGCGGACCTCGTCCTCGGCGGCTTGAGCCCGGGCGTCCGGTCCGGCGTAACCGTGCCCGCCATGCGTGAACACGCCGATGACCTCGAGCCCGATCGATCTGGCTCCCTCGGCTACGCGTCGAGCCGTCTCGGGCGAATCCACTCCCGTTCGGCCACCACCGGAATCAATCTCGATGAGCACCCGAAGTGCCGGGCCGACTCCGCCGACCGCCACCGCAAGCCGCTCGGCCCCGGCGACGGAATCAATCCCGATGGCCATGTGGCTGAAGCCATGCAGCGCGCGCACGCGCGCGGCCTTCGGGCCGACCGCCCACAGGGGATACGCAAGGAACAGGTCTCCGATCCCGGCGGCAGCGAGGACTTCGGCCTCGCCGAGCGTTCCGACCGTGATGCCCCGGGCCCCGGCCTCGAGCTGCATTCGGGCAATCGCCACGCTCTTGTGGGTCTTGAAGTGGGGCCGGAGTGCCACGCCGCGTGCCGACAGGTGATCGATCAGCCCGTGATTGTTGGCATCGACGACGTCGAGATCAACGACAAGGGCCGGGGTGTCGAGGCCCTCCGGAACGAACGGACCCACCGTCACGCGGGCCGATCCACGATGGTTGACGTCAGCGAGCCGAGCCGTTCGATCGACAGCGTGACCCGGTCGCCGGGCTGGAGCCAGCGACCCAGCGTTGTGTCCTTGACCTCGAGCAGGCAGCCGGTGCCGACGGTCCCAGACCCGAGGAACTCGCCGGGCCGCACGTGGACGTCGGCCGAGGCGCGCGCGAGCATCTGCCCGAACGAGTAGCGCGCGCTCGACCATCGACCGTCGGAGATCTGGGTGACGGTGCCGTCCGGCGCGGTCACGTGGGCCGTCATGGCCAAGTCAGGCCCAGAGGCGCCAGGCACGCGCCGGTCGTCCAGCTCATCGCCGGTCACCAGCCACGGCCCGATCGAGGTCGCGAAGTCCTTGCCCTTGGCCGGGCCCATCCGGACCGGCATCTCATCCCGCTGCAGGTCTCGCGCCGACCAGTCATTCAGGACGAAGTAGCCGCCGATCGCCTCCTCGGCCCGTTCATCGCGCAGGTTGAAGGCCGGGGTATCAACGAGAGCACCGACCTCAAGTTCGAGGTCGAGCTCGACGGAATCCCGTGGCGCCCAGACCGGGTCACCCGGCCCGCGGATTTCCGATGTATTCGAGAAGTAGAAGACCGGCAGCCGGTACCAGTTCTCGGGGATCTCGCCGCCGCGCCGCTTCCACATCGTGCCTACGTGCTGCTCAAAGGCGTAGAAGTCACGGAATGCCGGGGGTCGGAGAATCGGCGGGCCGAACCGCAGATCGTCAGCGCTGAGTACCGCGTCGTCGTCGGATGCCGACCCGTTCGTCGATGCCGGACCATCGATGAGTTCGGCCAGTGCCTCGACCCGGAGGCCACGTGCGAGGTGATCGTCGAGGCTCGTGATCGGCTGCCGAAAGAGCACCGCGTTGTGTTCACGATTCGGGTCCCGTGCCACGAGCCGCCGCCGCGTGATCTCCAGGTCGAGCCAGTTTGACGGCACCGGAGCTGTGGCGGCACCCGGGCCGAGGGCCGCCACAAGCCGCCAGGGCGTCCCGGCTGGGGCGTGTCGATCGCGGGCGTGGGCGATGCGCATCCCCCAGAGTCTATAAGGGACCGGGGCCCCGCACGGGACGGTTACTCGATGTGGGACCGGGGCCCCACACGGACGGAGACCCGATTTGAGCCTTGCGCCATTCCGCTCCGGCTGCCATCGTCGCGTCAACCGCTATCGAGGCGTCCCGATCATGGCGAGGCTCCAAGCCAAGTCGTTCGATAACCCTGACGAAGTGCGTCGCATCCCAAACGGAAAGATCGAGATCTTCCAGCTCGATGACGTCGTCATCGGCCGGACGGTCTTCGAGCCGGGCTGGCGCTGGTCGGTCGATGTCAAGCCGATCGCCGG
>JAYWFP010000284.1:0-3400 GCA_043778745.1 Chloroflexota bacterium | reverse complement strand
AGGGCTACCGCCACGCTCGACCAAAGCGCTACTGATTAGCCAGATCGATCACGGTGGCTGACGCGCAATCCGCACCGGCCGCCGGTCACCTGGCACGGCGTCTGTCAACAACGTGTCCGGGAATCGCAGCTAGGGCTTCAGCCCGGGAAGGCTCCCGCCGGGCAGGCCCGGGATGGTCGTCGGCACGAGTGACGTGATATCCGACGGCAGGAACGGCCCAAGGATGGCCAGGATGAACGGGACGGTCGTCTGCGATAGCAACGTGCCGATCGTCGATGTGTCGATTCCCGTTGCGATGTCCTTGAGAATACCGAAGCCCGCGAGCTCGACAAGGTGCGCGATCGCGGTCGGATAGGTGTGCAGGATCACGATGGCCGCCGATCCGATCAGGATTGCCTCGAACCCGCCGAAGACAGCTCCGAGCACCTTGTCGGTCATCTTGCTCATCCCCTTGATCGGAAGCCGGGAGAGGATGGGCCCGGAGAACAGATTGAAGCCCGTGACGAGGACCGTGAACGCCACCGAGTAGCCGACCATCTCCGCGTACT
The DNA here is from genome assembly GCA_043778745.1 of Chloroflexota bacterium. GTDB lineage: Bacteria > Chloroflexota > Limnocylindria > Limnocylindrales > CSP1-4 > UBA5189. The sequence continues at coordinate 2,852 of JAYWFP010000284.1, read as the reverse complement.
GGCTCGGCATCTCGGGGAAGATCCCACCGACGATGGTACCGATCGGCGTCCGGAGATAGGCGCCCAGCACGAACGAACCGGCCATGAACAAGAGGCCGAACAGCCGCCGCACGAAGCCGGTACTCCAGCCGCCGCGCACGAAGCCCGCAAACAACCCCAGGAGCACGAGGTCAGCCACGATCTCTCCTCATCGGATATGTGGAGCGCAACGATAGGTGCTGCGGGGTTCGCGAATCGGCGCTGCGCGCAACGCGGACTATCGGTTGCCCCCGGTTACGGGTGGCTCCAGCGCAGCCCAGCAAACCGGCCAAAGTCACGGTCGAACGAGACGAGCTCGCCGTTTGACTCGATGGCCAGGGCAGCGAGATGCGCATCACTCACGAGATTCCCGCCGACCCCCGCCTCGCTCAATAGCCCTGCAAGGATCTCGAGGTGACGGGACCCGGGCTCGATGATCGTGACCACCGGCTGGCGGAGCCAGCTGCGGACCTGATCGATGGCCGAAGCCAAGGAGAGTGGGCGCGGAAACACGGCTGGGTGGGTGCCGAGGCGCAGAAACGCCAACAGGACGGGCCAAGGCAGTCCGACGGTCTCGTCACCATTGAGGGCATCGTCAAGCCAGGCGCGGGCGACGTCATGGTTCGGCGCGTCCGAGTTCATCGCGTAGAGCAGGACGTTGGCGTCGCAGATCTGCACTTCTCGGCTACTTGCGGACGGAGAGCTTGCGGATCAGTTCGTCGTCCTCGAGATCGGAGGCGAGCCTGAGGGCCTTGTCGAGCGGCACGAAAGGCGCGCCCATCGAGATCGGCTGGGTTCGATATGCGGCTCCGGTCGCGCGAGGGCGAATGCCACTCCGGATCGCTTCATTGATCGCAGCCTTGAACGACATGCCGCGCTCACGCATCAGGCGTCGGACGGCGACGTCGACATCGGGGTCGAGGGTAATCGTGGTGCGCATCCAAGCATCATAGCATCACTCTCTCGAGCATCAACGCATCATGACTCGGTAATCGGCGTCGGAACCGCGTCGGCCGAAGATTGGCGCTCGGCCAATACCCGCAACGCACCGGGCGCTTATCGAGACCCCTGCGCGAGGCGCTCCTCGATGATGGCGTCAGCCGCCTGACGGCTCTCGACCTGCCCGGTGACGGCAGACAGGAAGACATCGGCCCGGAGGGCAAGCAGCGAAACGTCGGTTACGGCGCGCACCGTTGCCGTGCGAGGCATGTCCCGCAAGAGCGCAATCTCGCCGAACTCGGTGCCGGGACCCTGCCGTCGGACGACGTATTCCGCAATGGCAACCTCAACTTCGCCGCTGTCGAGCACGAACATTCGGTCTCCACGGTCCCCTTCCCGGATCACCAGCGCACCCGCCGGCATCGTGACCGGCTCCAGGTGCCCCGCCAGGCGCTCGAGGACGTTCGGCGCGAGGTGCTCGAACATCGGGATTCTGCGGAGGAGCGCGAGTTCACGTACCGGGACCGACGCAGCCCTGTCGATGTTGACCAGTGAGCGCCACGCAACGAGCGCACCGAGTGGCAGGAGCAGCCCGACGATCACGAAGGCGCCCTGGGGCCCGAAGAGGCCCAGCAGGACCGGCGTCGTGATCGATCCGAGGCCGAACGCGCCCATGAACATCCCTTCGACGACCCCGAAGACCCGCGTCAGGACCTCGTCAGGTGCCGAGCGCTGGAGAAGCGTCCGACCCACGACATCCATGACCGTTCGACCCGCGCCGGCCAGCAGGAGCAGGCCGCCGACCACCAGCGGCATCGGGAGCAGGCCGGCGACGGCGAGCGGTAAGCCCCAGGCCAGGAGGCCGATGACGAACGGGACGGCGAGCCGAATCCGCCCGGCGAGTGACAGCGCGATGGCTGCCCCGGCCAGGCCCCCGAGTCCGGCGATGGCATTCAGGATGCCGGCGGCCCCCGCGCCGACGCGCAGGAGATCGAAGACGAGCACCACGATCAGGACGTCCAGGGCGCCCCAGACGAACGCCGCCAGGCCCAGCAAGGACACGGTCGTCCGCGGGCCTGGGAATTGCAGCACCGCGCGAAAGCCTTCGGTCAGTTCCCGCCAGAGGGCCGGCGGCCGCGGCGAATCGGGCGTGGGCGCGCGCGTCACGTCGGCGCCCAACCAGCGGCTGGGGTGTCCTGGTGCGCGTTCCACCTTCACGGAGAACGCGAGGAGCGCGGCGATCGACGCCACGGCCGCAGAAGTGAGCAGTGATACCCCGGGATTCGTAAACTGGAGGATCAGTCCGGCGGCCGCCTGACCGGCCAGGATCCCGAGTCCCTCCATGGTTCCCGAAACCGCGTTCGCGGCCGTCAGCTCGGCCGGCGTCCGGGACAGCCATGGCAGCAGCGCGCCGTGAGCCGGTCGAGTGACCGTGATCGAGCAGGCCCCGAGGACCGCGAGCGCATAGACCAGCGGTGCCGGACCGTCAGCGAAGATGACGAGGCCCGTCGCGACCATGAACGTGGCCTGTGCCACGTAGGAGGCGACAAGGACACGATCCCGACGAAAGCGATCTCCGAGCGACGCCGCGAGAGGGGCGACAAACGCGGCTGGGAGGAGTTGCAGCAGGGACACCGCTCCGGCTTCCGCGGCGCCGCCGCGCGTGAACGCGAAGATCAGGACCGACAGCCAGCGCGCCCAGTCGGCGAGGTTGAACGCGGCAAACGCAAGCACGACCCGACGCAGACGCGGGTTGGACATGACGAGGCGGAATACGGCAAGACGAGTCACGTTGCCGCAGGATCGCACAGCACGACTCGGGCGCGGAGTGCCTCAGCCCGAGGGCACGGTGCGGGGCGAACGGAGTACGTCGCCTATACTGCCCTTCGCGCCGA
>JAYWFP010000283.1:0-3420 GCA_043778745.1 Chloroflexota bacterium | reverse complement strand
GTGCCGGATCGATCGTCCAGTCGATGCTCATCCCGGGTTCCGTCCGCTCCAATCGAGTGCCAGCCCCGCGCCCACCTCGTGGCTCCTGTGGCACGCCGCCAGCCTCGAGGCACCGGCGTCCGTGAGGTCCGGACGCTCCGCCCGGCAGCGCTCGATGGCGACCGGGCAGCGTGGGGCGAAGGCACATCCGCTCGGCAGTCGGGCGGGATCCGGCGGAGTGCCGGGAATCTGTGGGAGCCGCCGGCGACGGGCGGCGATGGACGGAATTGACGCTGCGAGGCCGGCCGTGTAGGGGTGTCGCGGCGCGGCGAACAGGTCCGCGACCGGCGCGGCCTCCACGACGCGACCGCCGTACAGAACGACGGCGCGCTCACACAACTCACGGACCACCCCCAGATCGTGCGTGATGAGCAGCAGGGCCATGCCACGCTCTCGGACGAGGTCGCGAAGCAGGCCGAGGATCTGTGCCTGAATTGTCACATCCAGCGCCGTGGTCGGCTCGTCGGCGATCAGCAGCTCCGGCTCGCAGGCCAGGGCCATCGCGATCATGACGCGCTGACGCATCCCGCCCGAGAGCTGGTGCGGATAGGCCTCATGGATCTTGTCCGGCTCGGCGAGGCCGACCTGGTCGAACAGGGCGATGACCCGGCCACGCGCGGTCGCACGATCAAGGTCGAAGTGGAAGCGCAACGCCTCACCGACCTGCTCCCCCGCTGTGTAGAGCGGGTCGAGCGCCGTCATTGGGTCCTGGAAGATCATCGCGACCAGCTCGCCGCGAACCCGGCGATACCTTCGCTCATCGAGACCGACGAGCTCGTCGCCGCCGAGGCGGATGCTGCCACCGATGGTGCTGGTACGACGCGGCAGGAGACCCATCACGGCGCGGCTCGTGACGCTCTTGCCGGATCCGGACTCTCCGACCAGCCCAACCATTTCTCCGGCATGCACGTCGAGATCCACCCCGTTCACGGCGCGGACCGTGCCCATCGACGTCCGGAACTCGACGTTGAGGGAGCGGATCTCGAGGAGCGTGTCCCCGACGCTCCCGGCGGGCGAGGCGCCTGAGCGGAGGCGCGACGTCCCTCTCCTTGCGGCCACTTCAGCGCTCCCGTTCTCGCGGATCGAACTGGGACCGCAGGCCGTCACCGACCAGGTTGAAGCTGACCACGGTGAACATGATGGCCAGGCCGGCGGACAGAGCCGGCCACGCGTTCTGGAGCAGGTAGGCTCGACCGTCGGACAGCATCGAGCCCCAGTCCGGATCCGGTGGCTGCTGGCCAAGGCCCAGGAAACTGAGTGCGGCGATGTCCAGGATGGCGTAGGCCAGGTCGATGGTGGACTGGACGACGACCGCCGCGACCAGGTTAGGCAGGATGTGCCGGAAGAGGATCCGGGCATCGGAGAAGCCCAGCGCGCGGCCGGCATCGACGTACGCCAGCGAGCGCTGGACCAGGGTCACGCTCCGGATCAGGCGAGCCATGGCCGGCACGTAGATCACGCCGAGGGCCACGACCACGGTGCCCAGCCCGCGCCCGAAGGTGGCGACCACGAGGATCGCGAGGAGGAGTGCCGGGAAGGCCAGGAGCCCGTCGAAGATGCGCATGATGAGCGCGTCCACCCGCCCGCCGTAGTACCCGGCGACGAGTCCGAGCGGGATTCCGATCAGGCCGCTGATGAGCACCACGACGAGCGCGCCGAGGAGGGTCGGCTGGGCGCCGTAGACGATCCGCGCCCAGACGTCGCGACCGAGCTTGTCCGTGCCCAGGAGGTGATCCCCGCCCGGGAACTGCAACGAGGCCGACAGGTCCTGCGTGTTCGGGTGGAGCCCGGTGAGGATCCAGGGAGCCACCGTCGCGACGACGATCGGGAGAAGGACGAGCAGGCCCACGACCGCCGCCCGGTTCCGGGCCAGCGGCGAGCGGCGGACACCCGAGAGGAGGCCGGCGCGGGGGGCGCGCATGGCGTTCGTGCTCATCCGTAGCGGATCCGCGGATCGATCACGCCGTAGAACAGGTCCGTTGCCAGGTTGAGCAGGCTGAAGGCCACGGTCAGGAGGAGGACGGTCGCCTGGATCACCGGGTAGTCCCGATTCTGGATCGCATCGGTGATCAGGCTCCCCAGACCACCCAGGCCCAGGGTCGTCTCGACGAGCACGCTGCCCACCAGGAGGAAGCCGACCTGGAGCGAGGTCACCGTGACCACGGGGATGAGCGCATTGCGAAGCGCGTGCTTGACCAGGATCGTGCGCTCCGGGAGCCCCTTCGCTCGGGCGGCCTCGATGTAGTCCGAGCTGAGCGCCTCGAGCATCGCCGACCGCGTCATCCGGGACGTGAGGGCGATCGTCCCGAGGGCCAGCGCGACGGCCGGCAGGATGAGGTGACGCAACTGGTCCAGCGGATCCTGGCCGGACCCGAAGGCCGGCAGCCAGCCGAGCCCCACCGCGAACACCAGCACCCCGACGATCGCCGTGAAGTAGACCGGGGAGCTCAGGCCGATCAGGGCCAGCAGGCTTCCCGCATAATCGATGGCCGAGTTCCGCCGATGGGCCTGGAGGACACCGAGCGGGATCGCCACGACCACCGCGATCAGCATGGACAGGCCGACGAGCTGGAGGGTCAGCGGCAGCCGCTCGGCGATGAGCGAGACGACATCCTGGCGGAGTCGGAAGCTCTCCCCGAGATCGCCCTGGAGGGCGCGAGCCAGCCAGGCGACGTACTGGCTGAACGGATCGCCGACCAAGCCGAACTGGTGGCGGAGCACCTCCATGGTGGCCGGGTCGACCTTCTTGCCGCCGAGCACGATCAGGACCGGGTCGCCCGGAGCGAGCCGAACGAGGCCGAACGTGACGAATGAGACGAACAGGAGAACCGGGATGAGCGCGACCAGGCGCCGCAGCGCATACGCGACGATCCCAGGATCTCCCTTCGTCAGGCGGTATCGGGCGGCGGCCCGATCGAAGTCAGGTCGAGTTCAGGTCAGGATGGGCGCCCACTACTTGACATAGATGTCCTTGAACAGGCCTGCCCAGTACCACAGGGAGGACACCGAGTAGCCGGCAAGGCGCTTGTTGACTGCCAGCGGCCACCCCGGGTAGGCCGTCACGATCACCACGGAGTCCTCGGCGATGAGCTTCTGGGCCTCGATGAGGAGCTTGGCCCGCTCGGCCTTGTCGACCAGGGTGTTCTGTTTCGCGAGCAGCTCATCGACCTTGGGATTCTCGTAGGCCGAGGAGTTCGCCCCGCCGGCCACGATGTTCTGGGAGGCGAAGTTGGGTCGAAGGTTCCCGGACGGATCGGGGAAGTCGGAGCCCCATGAACCGACGATCATGTCGTAGTCCGTGTGATCGCCGAACTGGAGGGAGACGGCCTCCTGATAGGTCACCTTCTGGGCCTGGATGTTGATGCCCAGCTTGGACATGGA
>JAYWFP010000282.1:0-3446 GCA_043778745.1 Chloroflexota bacterium | reverse complement strand
CGTTGAGGCGCCAACCGACGACATCGAGCGCCCTGGCCGCCGTCTGCCACGCAGCCTCCGGGATCGCCGAACGCTGCCGCCAGTCGTCGGGCGGCCAGATGCGATCGAGCGTGTCGATCCGTGCCTGACCGTCGATCACGACCGGCTCGCGAACCAGCCAGCGGAGGAACCGCAGGTTGGTGGTCAGCCCGAGGACGAGGGTATCGTCGAGCGCCCGGTCCAGCCGGGTCATTGCCTCGGCCCGGTCGGTGCCGTGGGCGATGATCTTCGCGAGCATCGGGTCAAACCGGCCCGTGACTTCGTCACCCGCGTCGATGCCCGCGTCGACCCGGATCCCATCGCCGCCCGGCCATCGAAGGCGTTCGATGCGGCCGATCGCGGGCAGGAACCCGTCCTCAGCATCCTCGGCGTAGAGACGAACCTCGATGGCGTGCCCGCCGTTTGTCCGTGCAGCGTCGGCCCCTTCCTGCGTGAAACCGAGGGGCTCGCCGGCTGCGATCCGGAGCTGATCGGCAACCAGGTCCCGGCCAACGACGAGTTCCGTGACCGGGTGTTCCACCTGCAGGCGCGTGTTCATCTCCAGGAAGAACCACTCGCCCCGATCGGTCACAAGGAACTCGCACGTTCCTGCGCCTTCGTAGGCAACGGCCGCCGCGAGCCGGAGCGCACTGGACCCGAGGGATGCTCGAAGGTCCGGGTCCATGCCGGGGGATGGCGATTCCTCGAGGACCTTCTGGTGGCGGCGCTGGAGCGAGCAATCGCGCTCCCCGAGGTGGACGCCCGCGCCGTGCGCACCGAAGAGGACCTGCACCTCGATGTGGCGAGGCCCCTCCACGAGCCGCTCGAGGACGAGCCTGTCGTCACCAAACGCGGCCGTGGCCTCGCGCCGCGCCGAAGCGCACGAATCCGCCAGGTCGGCCGGATCGCGGACGACCCGCATGCCCTTGCCTCCGCCACCGGCGGACGGTTTGACGAGGATTGGAAAGCCGATGGCCCTTGCGGCTGCCGTCAGGACACCAATCGACTGATCGTCATCGTCGTAGCCGCGCACCACCGGAATGCCGAGCGATTGGGCAAGACGTCGGGCAGCGGCCTTGTCGCCCATCGAGCGAATGGCCGACGCCGGCGGCCCGACCCAGCGCATGCCTGCACGCCGGACCGCCTCCGCAAATTCCGCGTTCTCCGCGAGAAACCCGAATCCCGGGTGGACGGCGTCCGCATCGGCGGTCCGAGCCGCCGCCACGACGGCGGCAATGTCGAGCAGGTCGAGTGCCTCGGGCCCGACCACCACTGGCACCGTGACGCCAATCCCGAGCTGCTCGCAGGTCCGCGCAATCCGCCGCGCGATTTCGCCGCGATTCGCCACGAACACGTGGCGGATCGGCGTGACCCCCGTCGACTGCGGTTCCTGCCCAGGCCCAGGCCCAGGCCCATGCTCCGGCACCGGGCCGGCCTTTCCGGGTGCCGTTAACGCGTCTAACGCGTCAAACGCGACACGCCAGCGGCCACCGACCCGTCGCGCAGGCAGCGATCCGCTCGCAATCCAGCGTTGGACCGTTCGGGTGGTGGTCCCGATACGGCGGGCGGCCTCGCTCGGGCTGAGCTCCTGATCGGCCATCGTGTCGCGATTGTCGCACGTAGAATGCCCAGGTACCCCGATTCGTGCCGAACCGGCCGTCCCTCAGACCTCGGGCGCGTCGGTGGTGGCTGGCTCCAGCCAGTTCTGGCGGGGATAAGCCAGTCTGAACCCGGCCCGAATCATGTTCCGGTACGACGGGTTCGGGCGATCCGGGAGCTCTTCGCCGGTCTCGGTGATGAGCAGCTTTACTCCGAGATCGGCAGCCGCCCGAATCCGCCGGGCAAAGATCGCGCTCTGTGACCCCTGGCCTCGATGGCTCGCGAGGGTTGCCCCGAACCCAAGCCAGCCGATGTCGCCCATGACGTAGAGGGCGCCAGCCCCGACCGCCTGATCGCCGTCGAATGCGAGGAAGTGGTGCCAGTCCGAGCGCCCCAGCGTCGCCTCACCGAACGGGGCCAGCGCATCAGGAAGTTCGAACGCCGTGAGGGTCACCCGGTTCCAGCCCTCGCGGTGCTCCGGACCGATGGCCTCGATCCGCAGCGAGGTCCGCTCGGCAGGTGGATCGATCGTGTCCCGCCAGACCTTCGCCCACCGTGCCCCCGGGCGCAGCCCGGCTGATTCCAGCCACGATTCGATCGCGGATGGACGCGCGAACGGGCTGACCTGGACCGTGAAGCTCGTCTGGCCAGCCTCGCGGAACACCCTGAGGATGCGACGGAGTCCAGCTTCGGTCGCGGGTCGACCTGACCCGAACCCGATCGACCGGTTGAAGAAGCCCGAGTCGATCGAGCGCAGGGCGAACGTCACCACGTCACCCGTCGTGTCGACCTGGGCTCCGAGCGAGTTCCCGTCGAGGTCGGCCACGGCCGAGACTGTGTCCGCCAAAGCCCTGGCCTCGGCCATCTCCAGCCAGTACGGGATGTCTCGAGCCGACCGGTTCATCGCTCGTCGCCCGACGGATCCCAGGCGGGGCGGCGCTTCTCGGTGAAGGCACTGAACCCTTCCTGGGCCTCGGGGCTCGTGCGGTGGCGTGCGATGACCCTCGCCGTATGCCACTTCGAGGAGCCGTGCCCGAGACCGCGCACCTCGCGAACGATCGATTTCGCCGCGCGTGCAGCCGTTGGGCCCGCGGCCAGGATGTCGGCAACTGCCGTGGCCACGGCGCCGTCCAGTGCCTCGTCGCCCTCCACGATTTCATGGACGAGCCCGATCCGCTGGGCCCGCATCGCGTCGAAACGGCGCCCACCGGGAAACAACGCTCGCGCGTTCGATTCGCCGATCTTCGCGATCACGAACGGCGCGATGACTGCGGGCAGGATTCCGAGTCGCGTTTCCGTGAACCCGAACTTCGTACCGGACTCGGCAATGACCAGATCTGCGACGGCACACAGACCCATGCCGCCGCCGAGCGCGGCGCCCTGCACGCGCGCGATCACCGGCACGGGGCACGTGTCGATAATCTCGAACATGTCGGCCATGGCCATCGCGTCCTGCTCGTTCCCTTCGATGTCGAGCTGCATCGCGGCCCGCATCCAGCCGATGTCGGCTCCGGCACAGAACGTGGGTCCATCGCCGGCCAGAACGACAGCGCGCAGGGTCGACGGATCCTCCCGTGCCAGCGCCCCGAAGGCCACGGCAAGCTCGGCGATCACGCTCGCGTCGAACGCGTTGTGGGCCTCGGGACGAGCCAGCGTCACCCGTACGATCACACCGGACGGTCCAGAGCGGGTGAGGCGGAGTGTTGTCGGCATCAATGCATCCTACGGGAGGATCATTGACCACGACGCGTCGAAACCGACCATCCGGACTTTTCAAAACTGGGCCCTGTCCCGGTGGGCGGGTCGTGCGGACACGGCACCACCGCCCG
>JAYWFP010000281.1:0-8160 GCA_043778745.1 Chloroflexota bacterium | reverse complement strand
ACGAGGCCGACTGCGCGGAAGCCGTCTCGAAGTTCTTTCACGAGATGGGTGGCGTCTCGGCCCCCCAGTCGAAGCTGTCCGTGACGATCTCAACGCTTCCCCAGGAAGTCACCACCGTCCTGCTCGAGTCGCGCGGCAAGGTCTGACCGCGCGGATCCCTCATGCGGCGTCGCGGCCCGCGGCGACGTCGCGGGTGGCCGCCGCGCCAACTGAGCGTACGGCGCCCGCATTGGTAGGGCTCCGCATTGACAGAGAGCCCTGACAGGGCAGGGAGCCCCGTCAGGTCCCGAGGTGCTCCACCACCACGCGGCCGCGCTTGATCACGGCCCGGACCAGATCCGCCGCCGGCCAGTACGGCAGCTGTCGATGGGTCGGTACGCGCCAGACCACGAGATCGGCGGCCTTGCCGGCCTCGATCGACCCGATCTCCTCGCCCTGACCCACGGCATGCGCGGCGTTGATGGTGACCGCCGCAAGTGCCTCCGACGGGGTCATCTTGAGCTCGAGGCAGGCGACGGTCAGGACGTGCAGCAGGCTGGGTGTCGGGGACGTGCCCGGGTTGAAGTCGGTCGCCAGTGCCACCGGCACGCCCCGTTCGATGAGCGTCCTGGCGGGCGCGAAGTCATCGTGCATGAGGAACCACGTCGTCGCGGGCAGGAGCGTGGCAACAACCGGGTGCTCCGTTTCCGCGGCTCCCGCGAGTGCCTCGATACCAGCCGGCGACGGTGCGGCGAGATGATCCGCGGACAGCGCGCCGAGCTCGGCAGCGAGCTCGGCGCCGCCGCTCGGAACGATCTCATCGGCATGGAGACGGGGCAGCAATCCATATCGCGCGGCGGCCTCCAGGACGCGCCGGGACTGATCGGGGCTGAACACGCCGCGCTCGCAGAACACGTCCGCGAACCGCGCCCGACCCTGGGCGGCAACCCCAGGGAGCTGCTCGTCGATGCAGTGACGAACGTAGGCCTCGGTCCCATCCGGGCGAGATCGGAATTCGGCGGGCACGGCATGGGCACCAAGCCACGTCGGGAGGACGTCGATCGGACCCTCCGCCCCGAGGCGGAAGGCCACGTCGAGGAGTCGGAGCTCGGTCGCGAGATCGAGGCCGTAGCCGGATTTGGCTTCGATCGTCGTGGTCCCGTGGTTGAGCATCTCGCCGAGCCAGCGTCGTCCGTGGTCCTCGAGTGCCTCCACCGACGCGGCCCGCGTCGCCGCCACGGTGGACAGGATGCCCCCGCCCGACGCCAGGATCTCCATGTAGTCGGCGCCGCGCTGCCGGAGCACGAGTTCGCCTTCCCGGGAGCCGGCGAACAGCAGGTGGGTGTGCGGGTCCACGAGCCCCGGCGTGACCGTTCCACCGGCCGCGTCGACGCGCACGAATCGCTGGAGCGGATAGCCGCCACCCTCGAGGACACGGAACAGGTCGGCCCGCGGACCTACACCCAGGATCCGGCCCTCCCAGCACGCCACCACCGGCGCGTCGTCTCCGTGCGAATCGCCCGGGCCGGTCACCAGCGCAGGGTCGTCCTGCCCGGATCCGCGGCGCAACCCGCCGGCCATCGTCACAACCTCGGCCGCCCCTTCGATGAGCAGGCCCGGCTGGCCCTGTCCGGCGCGACCGCCCTGGATCACACGCAGACCGCTCATCCGGGCGGGTCTGCAGTCGCGCCCGAGGCACGCTCGGCCGCGCTGCGGCTCGCGGATCCCGCGGCCACGGCGGATTGCGCCGCGGCCAGCCGAAGCTCGAGGGCCATCGCGGGATCAGGATCGCGCAGGCGGAGGTAGTCCGCGGCGACGGCAAAGCGTGCCTCGACAGGTGCTTCGCGGTCGGCACCGGCGTGATCGGCGACGTCCATGAGTGCGGCGAGCGGCGCCAGCCCGATGAGCTCCGATTCGCGGAGCCGGACGCCATCATCGGCTGCCAGGGCCCGCACCTCTTCCCAGACCTGCCAGATCGGCGTCATCGCGAAATCGAGGAGGTTCATCGAGACCTGGGCGCAGCCGAGCTCGTCGATCATGAAGCCGTTGCCCTGGACGGCCGGCAAGCCACCACCCGACTCCCGCACACGACGGGCGATGCGTTTCGCGAGCTCGACGTCAGCCGATTCGAGGTTGATGTTCCAGGCAATCAGGAATGGCCGCGCGCCGACCGCAACGGCACCCGCCCGGGGATGGGTCCGCGATGGACCGAAGTCCGGCTCCCGACCGTTCTGGGCGATCTCGTCGCGGAGGCCCTCGTACCCGCCACGACGGACGTCGGCCAGTCGGGCTCGATCGGTCCGACGAGCCGCGCGGGCGTAGAGATAGACGGGGATCTCGAATCGGTCAGCGATGCGAGCCCCGAACGTGATCGCCAGCTCGATGGCATCGTCCAGGGTGGTGTCGCCGAGAGGCACGAACGGGATGACGTCAACGGCCCCGATGCGTGGGTGCTCGCCCGTATGTGTCTCCATGTCAATCTCGCGGATGGCGAGCTCGATCGTCGCCTCGAGGGCGCCGACCACCGGATCGGCCTCGCCGGCGATCGTCAACACGGATCGGTTGTGGGATGCGTCGCTCGTGCGGTCGAGCAGGTAGGCGCCGCGCGTCCTCGACACGGCATCGGCGAGGGCATCCACGACCGCGAGGCGGCGGCCCTCGGAGTAGTTGGGGACCGACTCGATCAGCATGGTTGGTATCGTGACAGACCGACGCGGCGACGGTGCCTCGATCGGCCGATATCCCGACCAGTCACGGCGATACACTCCCATTCGCCGAGCGCCGCGCCCTCGATTCCAGTCGCCGGACGGAGGGATTCATGCCCCCAGGAGACGGTCGCCCGCCGACCCGCAGCCTCATGCGCCATCCCGACTTCCTGAAGCTCTGGTCGGCCGAGACCGTCAGCCAGTTCGGAAGCCAGGTCACGCAACTGGCGCTGCCGCTCGTGGCGGCCACGATCCTCAACGTGTCACCGTTCGAGTTCGGGCTGCTGACGACGATCGAAATGCTCCCATTCATCTTCCTGAGCCTGCCGGCCGGTGTCTGGGTGGACCGGCTCCCGCGCCGGCCGATCCTGATCGTCGGCGACGTCGGTCGGGCCATTGCCCTGATCTCGATCCCGATCGCCTACGCCCTGGGTGGCCTGACCATCTGGCAGCTCTATGCGGTCGGGTTCATCGTCGGGTGCCTGACGGTCTTCTTCGATGTCGCGTACCAGAGCTACCTGCCGTCGATCGTCGATCGCGATCAATTGGTCGACGGCAACTCGAAGCTCGAGATCACCAGGTCGGCAGCCCAGATCCTGGGACCCGGCAGCGCCGGCATCCTCATCGGCATCCTGAAGGCACCGATCGCGATTTTCCTCGACGCGCTCAGCTTCGTGTTCTCCGCGATTTTCGTGTTCGCGATCCGGCGGGCCGAGCCCCCGATCGAGCCGCACGACGAGACGACCGGGCCGCGCCCCTCGATGCGGAAGGAGATCGCGGGTGGCCTGCGCTACGTGACCGGGCACCAGTGGTTGCGCTCGATCGCCGCGACCACCGGAACCTCCAACTTCTTCGGCAACATCGGCGGCGCCATCCTGATCCTGTTCCTCGTCCGCGAGCGCGGCCTCACGGCCGAGCACATCGGCTTCGCCTTCTCGCTCGGGTCCATCGGCGTCCTGATCGCGGCCCTCATCACCGGCCGACTCACGAAGCGGATCGGCGTGGGCCGCATGCTCGTCGCGATGGCGTTCGGGTTCAGCCTGTCCGGCCTGCCCGTGGCCGCGGCCCCCGAAGACCTGATCTTCCCGGGGCTGGCGCTTTCCGCGTTCCTCGGTGGGTTCTGCGGGGTCGCCTGGAACATCAACCAGGTCAGCCTTCGCCAGGCGATCACCCCGCAGCGGATGCAGGGCAAGATGAACGCAACGATGCGGTTCATCGTCTGGGGCACGATGCCGATCGGCGCGATCATCGGCGGGGCGCTCGGCCAGACGATCGGGCTCCACGCCACGATCTGGATCGGGGCGCTCGGTGGCCTCGTGGCGTTCATCCCTGTGACGCTGTCGCCGGTCCGCCACCTCGTGACGATGCCCGAACCGATCGACGAGGACCGGGCCGGGACCGGCCCCTCGAGCGTCTAGGGGTTCGGCCTAGCCTGGTCTCGCGCCAATTGAAAGGAGAACGGGGTCGTGAGATCCGGTCGGCGATTCGGTGGCGTCCTCGCGAGCGCCGACTTCCGGCGGCTCTGGGCAGCCCAGACGATCAGCGTCTACGGGACACAGGTGACCATCCTCGCCGTCCCGCTTGTCGCCGCCCTGATGCTGCGGGTGTCGCCGTTCGAATTCGGACTGCTCGGCACGCTCGAATTCCTGCCGTTCGTGCTCCTTGGACTCCCGGCCGGCGTCTGGGTCGATCGCCTGAAGCGCCGGCCGATCCTCGTAGCAACGGACCTCCTGCGGGCCGCCAGCCTGCTGTCGATTCCGATCGCCGTCCTCCTCGGTCACCTGACGATCTGGCAGCTCTACGCGGTCGTCTTCACGAATGGCTGCTTGACGGTCTTCTTCGACGTCGCCTACCAGAGCTACCTGCCATCGATCGTCGATGGGCCGGACCTCGTCGAGGGCAATGCGAAGCTCGAGTTCACCAGGACGACGTCGCAGCGCCTCGGCCCGGGAATCGCGGGCATCCTCGTCAGCCTGCTGAGCGCTCCCTTCGCGGTCGTCATCGACGCCGTGAGCTACGTGCTCTCCGCGCTCTTCGTCTCGCAGATCCGCCGACGGGAGGCTCCCGCACGGCCGCTCGGCGAACCATCCGCCATTGCGGTCAAGGCCTCGATGCGCTCGGACATCGTCGTCGGCCTCAGGTTCGTACTCGGGCATCAGTGGCTGGCGCCGCTCGCGCTTACGGTCGCGCTCGGCAATCTGTTCGGCAACATCGTCGACGGGATCCTCATCCTTCACCTCGTCCGCGAGCGCGGCCTCGGTCCAGCCGAGATCGGGTTCGCGTTCACCGTCGGATCGATCGGTGTGATTGCCGGCGTGCTCCTCGCCCCGCGCCTCACCCGGGCCCTTGGGGTCGGACGGACGCTCCTGTTCTCTGCGCTCGGCGAGGCCGCCTCGTGGCTGCCCGTGGCGGCCGCGCCCGATGGGCTGCTCTTCGCCGGCCTGGCCACGACGATCACCGCCCTCGGGTTTTTCGGCGCCTTCTGGACGATCAACGCGATGAGCCTGCGGCAGGCCGTCACACCCGCCCGGATGATGGGAAGAGCGACGGCCACGATGCGGTTCATCAGTTGGGGTGCGATCCCGGTCGGGACGACCATCAGCGGCATCCTTGGTGGCGCAATCGGCCTCCACAACACGATCTGGGTGGGTGCCGTCGGGGCGCTTCTGACGTTCCTTCCGGTCGCGCTGTCCCCGTTGCGGACCATCCGGGAGCTCCCCGAGCCAGCGCCTGCCTCGGTGCCGGCGACCTAGTCGAGCATCGGGACGTGGACACCGCGCTCGCGGGCGACCTAGTCGAGCATCGGGACGTGGACACCGCGCTCGCGGGCGACCTCGATCGCGCGCTCGTAGCCCGCGTCGACGTGGCGCAACACGCCCATCGCCGGGTCCGTGGTCAGGACGCGCTCGAGTTTCCGCGCGGCGAGGTCGGTGCCATCGGCGACGACGACCATGCCTGCGTGCTGGGAGAACCCGATCCCCGAACCGCCGCCGTGGTGGATGCTGACCCACGTCGCACCCGCGGCGGTGTTGACGAGGGCGTTGAGGAGTGGCCAGTCGGCGACCGCGTCGGAGCCGTCGAGCATCGATTCTGTCTCGCGGTTCGGTGACGCCACGGAACCCGAATCAAGGTGGTCCCGCCCGATCACGATGGGCGCGCTGACCTCGCCGGTTCGCACCAGCTCGTTGAAGGCGAGGCCGGCCTTTGCCCGTTCCCCGTATCCGAGCCAGCAGATGCGCGCTGGGAGGCCCTGGAATGGAACGCGCTCATGGGCCATCTCGATCCAGCGCCGGAGGCCTTCGTCCTCCGGGAAGAGTTCCAGGATGGCCCGGTCGGTCCGCAGGATGTCCGCCGGGTCACCGCTGAGCGCCACCCACCGGAACGGCCCGCGACCCTCGCAGAACTGGGGCCGGATGAACGCTGGCACGAAACCCGGATAGTCGAACGCGTTCTCGACACCACCGTCGATCGCCTGGGCTCGGAGATTGTTGCCGTAGTCGAACACGATGGCGCCCGCATCCTGGAACGCCAGCATCGCCCGGACGTGGTCGGCCATGGCGCGGACGGAGCGCTTCACGTATTCGCCGGGCTGCGCATCCCGGAGCGCCGCGGCATCGGCCAGGGAGATCTCGGCCGGGACGTAGCCACCGAGTGCATCGTGGGCCGAGGTCTGGTCGGTCACCACGTCGAAGCGCTCCCCAGCTTTCGCCCAGGCGGGCTCGATTTCCGCGGCGTTGCCGACGAGGGCGATGGAGCGGGCCTTGCCCGTGGCGGCCCACCCGCGCGCCGTGGCCAGCGCTTCGGCCGGATCATGGGTCAGCGCGTCCACGTAGCCGATCTCGAGACGGCGCCGAGCCCGATGCTCATCGACCTCGATCGCGACGCACACGCCGCCGTTCATCGTGACGGCCAGCGGCTGGGCCCCGCCCATCCCGCCGAGGCCCGCCGTCAGCACGACGCGGCCGGCGAGCGTCCCGCCGAAGTGCTGGCGCGCCAGTTCCGCGAAGGTCTCATACGTGCCCTGGAGGATCCCCTGGGTCCCGATGTAGATCCACGACCCGGCGGTCATCTGCCCGTACATCATCAGGCCCTGCCGCTCGAGGTCCCGGAAGACATCCCACGTCGCCCACTTCCCGACGAGGTTCGAGTTCGCGATGAGCACGCGCGGTGCCCACTCGTTGGTCCGCACCACGCCCACGGGCTTGCCGCTCTGGACGAGGAGGGTCTCGTCATCCCCAAGGGTGCGCAGCTCCCGAACGATGGCGTCGAACGCGGCCCAGGAACGAGCCGCTCGCCCGGTCCCGCCATAGACGACGAGGTGATCGGGATCCTCGGCGACCTCCGGATCGAGGTTGTTCATGAGCATCCGCAGGACCGCCTCCTGCTGCCAACCTCGGCAGCTGATGTCGGTGCCCCGAGGGGCGCGAACGGGGCGAGGACCCGACGGGGCCGACGGGGCCGACGATGACGAGGAAGTCATGTGTCCATCGTACGGCGCTTCGCAGCCAGCCACTGGGGCGGGGGCAAGGGAGTCTCCGGTCAGCCGCGCCGACGGCCGGAAACGAATGAGGCACCGGCAACCACGACGACGATGAGGACGACGACCCCAGCCCCGATGACCACGATCCACGGGATCGCCGGTGTTTCCGGTGGGCTGCCGCTCGGTTCACCGGACCCGCCTGGCAGGGTCCCTTCGCCAAGGACAAGCAGCGCATCGTCCTCGAGCTGCCGGCCCTCTGGCGTGGACAGGTCGCCCCACGGAGAACAGATGCTCGGGTGGAGGACGCCGTTGTCCACGGTTGCAACGAGGACCATGTGCATTCCGACGGTGAGCGGGATCCCGCAGTCCGCTCCATTCCCGCCGCGGATCGGGACATCGATGGCGGCGCTCGTGCCCTTGTACCAGCGCTCCACGCGGAACAGGCCCTGCTGGTTCGCGTCTGTCGTCGTGACGGTGCCGGTCAGGATGACGGTGTCAGGGAGTGCAGCGTACTCCGCGATCGGTTGGGGTTGGATACAGGAGCAGGCATAGGCACAACCTGGGTTGGCGAGCCCCAGGACCCCAGACCCCACGGCCACGAGGCCGATCATCAGGACGCTTCGAAGTCGGTGCACAAGGATCCTCCTAAGGTCGAAGGTTCTCCATCAGCAGCTCTCCGAGGCGACGGTCACCCACCGCCGAAGCCGAGATCAGAATCCCCTGTTCAACAAGCCAGACGTGGTAAGTCCGCACGCCACCGTTGCAAGTCCCGATATAGACGGTCCGACCGCCGATCTGGGCCTCTGCCGTCCCCACCACCCCGGCTGCCTGCGAGCAGGCCCCTTCGTTATAGGAATCGCGCCAATCTCGGAACACGGCGTCGTCCATCGCTCCGGGCTCGAGCCGAATAACGACTGCATAGACGAACTGGCCCGTGGTCGTGTCGACGGCGATCCCGGCAGCCATCGCGGATCCGACCGCCGCCAGTTCCGGGCC
>JAYWFP010000280.1:0-8168 GCA_043778745.1 Chloroflexota bacterium | reverse complement strand
GCATCGACACGGTTCGGCCGACTGGATCGACCGACACCACCATCAGGCTGTCGGTCAGCTTCTCCGTCCTCCCGGGAAAGCTGTCGACTCCGACGATGAGAATGTTGATGCGTTGATTGAGGCCCGGTCCGCCGGTCGTCGACGCGACACTATCTTTTGGGCTCATCTCGCCGTCGCCGGCGAAGACACTCCGGAAGGCCGTCTGGGCGTCGTTGCCCCAGGTGTTCGCGACCACGTGGGGCAAGGCGACCGCCACCAGGATCACGGCGAGGCCCATCGCGCCCATGCGCCCGGATCTGCTCTCGTATCGGCTGTCGAAGAACGCGTGCGTTACGGAGGCCAGACGCCAGGCGAGGACGATAAGGTTCACGGCCAGGAGGAGGCTCAGCACGGTCGGTGAGACGAGCGTCGCGAACAGTCTGGCCGGCGAATTGATCGCTACGATCAGCACGCCGAGTGACAGCAGCATGATCGATGGCAGCGCGAACCAGCGAGCGAGCCGCGGACGTTCGTTGACCAGTTGCCCGAGGCCCGGGATAACCGCCGATGCGGCCGCGGCGATTGTCCGCCGGACATCGCCGGGCATGATCGTGGCGCGATGGGCGGCACCCGCCGACGTCCGCCGGCGGGTGCTTCCTTCCGAGGTTCGAATCGGGCGGTTATCGGCGACGGTCACAGCCGATCGCCGGACCCGACGTGCATGCACGTGCGTTCGAGCTCCAGTTCGAGTTCGTTCGTACGGCCGGTCGGGCACTACCGTCCGCGGGGAGTCTACCAGTGTCGGGACGTGTCAAGGGAGGTCGATCGGGGCGGCACGATCAGCCGGAACCCGCGCACGGGTACGCCGGGCGACTGCTCTGCCTGCCGTCGGCCCGGCGTATCGAGCAGACGCCGAGGGCCTGGTTTCCGGTTCCCTGCCCGCGGGGTCGTATCATCGGCCGACTCGGGGCGTAGCGTAGCCTGGCAACGCGCGTGCTTTGGGAGCACGAGATCGTGGGTTCAAATCCCGCCGCCCCGACCATTCGACGCTCGGCTGCCGTGGTGGCGCGCACCCTGCTAGCGTTCGCGGTATGAGCCCTGCCCCGGTCATGCATGTCCCGCCGTTCCATCCCACTCGGCCGCTCCGGGTGGGGGTCCAGCTGCCCGAGGTCGAGCGCGAGGTGCGCTGGCCCGAATATGTGGCCATGGCCCGCCGCGCCGAGGACCTCGGCTTCGACACGATCTGGCTGGGCGACCATCTGCTGTACCGGTTCGCCGATGGGTCGACCCGTGGCCCGTGGGAGGTCTGGACGCTCCTGGCTGCGATCGCCGCGTCGACGTCCCGGATCCGCCTCGGTCCGTTGGTGGCGTCGACCGCGTTCCATGCTCCGGCGATGCTCGCCAAGCTCGCCTCGACCGTCGATGAGATCTCCGGCGGGCGCCTGATCCTCGGTCTCGGTGCCGGCTGGAACGAAACCGAATTCCGGGCCTTCGGGTTCCCGTTCGACCATCGCGTCGACCGCTTCGAGGAGGCCTTCACGATCGTCCGGACGCTGCTCCGCGACGGCGCGATCGACTTTGACGGTCGATATTTTCAGGCCCGCGATTGCGAACTGCGGCCCGCTCCGGCGCGACGCGGTGGCCCGCCCTTGCTGATCGGCAGTCGCGGCGAACGGATGCTCCGAATGACGCTCCCTTACGTCGATGCCTGGAACGCGTGGTTCAAGGACACCGGCAACGACCCAACGGGCGTCCCGCCCCTGCGCGACCTCGTGGACGAGATCTGCCTGGAGGTCGGCCGCGACCCGGCCGCCATCGAGCGAACCGTCGCCGTCCAGGCCCGCCTGACCGGCGGTCGTGGCCGCACCCAGGGGGAATACGCGCCGGAGCCGTTTGCGCCCCTGTCGGGCCCGCCCGACGTGATGGCCGAGACCCTTCGCGCCTACGCACGCGAGGGGATCGGAGAGGTCCAGATGGTCCTCGATCCCATCAGTCTCGCCTCGCTCGACGAGTTCGCGGCCGTGCTGGCGATCCTCGACGCCGGATGAACCGGCCGGCGGCGGGACCAGCGCGCGCGACGGGACTGGCGCGCACGGACCCGGCGTGATCCAATACGGGCAGCGCGATCGCCATTGCCGCCTTGGGAGGACACGATGACCACTAGTCGGAACGGAAGCCGCCGACCCGACGAGTTGTCGACCCTCGACAAGCGGATCGTCGAGCACCTCCAGACCGACGGCCGGCGCCCATTCACCCAGATCGCCACCGAGATCGGCGTGTCCGAAGCGGCGGTTCGATCCCGGACCAACCGCCTCATCGAGCGCGGCATCCTCCAGATCGTTGGTGTTGCCGACCCGGGAAAGCTGGGGTTCCAGCAGGCGCTGATCGGGATCCGGTGCGAGCCGGGACGCCTGGTCGCCGTGGCTGACGAACTCGCCGCGCTTCCCGAGGTCGACTACGTGGTTGTGACGACGGGCCGCTACGACATCCTCATCGAGATGGTTTCGGAGGACAACGAGGGGCTTCTCCGCTTCCTCACGGAGCGTCTCCAGGCCATCGACGGGGTCCGGGACACGGAAACCTTCACCTACCTGAGGCTCGTCAAACAGACCTACCAGTTCGGAACCCGCTGATGCTCATCACCGACCCGGTGGCGCTCGTCCTCGCGACTGCGGGCGTGCTCGTGGTCGGGATGCTCATCGCGACCGCAGTCACTCGCCTGCTGGCAGGTCACGGCCCGTTCCCGTCACGCGTTGCTGCGCAGGCGGACGCGGCGTCAGCGGTGGATCTTGATCCCGGCGCGCTCATCGGCGGGCTCGGGGATCCGTTCGACGGTGCCATGTCGGCCGCGGATCGGATCGTCCGGATCGTCGCCTGGGTCTTCCTGCTGGTGACTGCCGCGGTTGTCGGTGCCAGCAATCTGTGGCCTGAGACCTCCGCCGCGATCTACGTCCTGCTCGGCCTCACCGGGCTGTTCGTCCTTGCCGTGTACGACGTCATGCCGTCGTCCGCACTGGGTTCGATGCGCTACGTGATCGAGGGGACGGTCGCCCTGGTCATGGCAACCCTCCTCCTGGCGTTGACCGGCGGCCACGCAAGCCCGTTCTTCTTCACGTTCCCGCTGATCGTGGGTGCGGCATCCCTCGTGGTGCAGCCCCGATCGACGCTGGTCCTCGCGGTCGGGGCGATCGTCGGCTACCTCGTGGCGGCGTTCGTCGGCAGCGGTAACCCGACACCGGCGCAGCTCGTCACAACCGCCGTGAACCTCACGGCCCTGCTCCTCCTCGCGTACGTTGGGTCGGTGATCGGCGGCGAACAACGACGATCGCGCGATGCCGCGATCCGACTGTCGGCCATGGACCCCCTGACGGGCCTGTTCAATCGAACGCTGTTCTTCGCCGCCCTCGAGCGCGAGATGGACCGAAGCGCGCGATCGGGACGTGGGTTCTGTCTGCTGATGATGGATCTCGACGAGCTCAAGGCCATCAACGATCGAAACGGGCACCATGCCGGCGATGTCGTCCTGCGGGAGATCGCGGACCGCATTCGAAGCGGCGTTCGCCGGATCGACGTGGCCGCCCGCTACGGCGGCGATGAGTTCGTCGCGCTGCTGCCGGAAACGGACCCGACCGGCGGATGGGTCCTGGCCGAGAAGATCCGGCTGAGCATTGCCGCACTCGAGATTCCCGGGATCGGAGGCTCACCGACCGTCTCGGTCGGGGTCGTCGCCTATCCACGCGACGGCGAGTCGGTGGACGCGTTGATGGTCAAGGCGGACCTGGCCATGTATGCCTCGAAACGTGCCGGTCGAAATCGCGTTGCCGGACCGTCGTCGGACCCGACGGCCGATCTGTCGATGGAGCCGACCGAGGTGTCCGGCCGCCCGGTGTAGCATCGCGCCATGAGCAGCTCCGGGCCCGACGGCCACGACGCAGTCCCCGCGGACCACGACGATCTCGGGTTTTCGACACGGGCGATCCGGGCGGCGTCACGGGTTCCGGAGGTCCAGCAGCGGCCAACCACCGTCCCGATCTACCAGACGGCGACCTTCTCGTCGCTCGATTCCGAGGAATTGGCAACGGTCGCGGCAGACGCGCGGGCGGGCTACGCCTACAGCCGCCTGTCCAACCCGACCACGACGGCCCTCGGGGACGCCTACGCCGAGCTCGCCGGCGGGGAAGCCGGTGTCGCGCTGGCATCGGGCATGGGAGCGATCCATGCAGCGTGTGCCTCCGTGCTCAAGGCCGGGGACAGGATCATCGCGCCGCTCGCCGGGTACGGATCGACGCGCAGCCAGCTGGTCGGCTACTTCGGGCGATTCGGCGTCGACATCGTGCTGCTTGACATGACCGATCACGAAGCCGTCGAAGTCGCGCTGGCCGAGGCACCGACGCGGGTTGTCTATGCCGAGACGTCGGCCAATCCCACCACCTTCGTCACGGATCACCGGGCGGTCGCGGGTCTTGCCCATCGAGCCGGCGCGCTCTATCTCGTCGACAACACGTTCGCGTCGACCTATGTCTGTCGTCCCCTCGCCTTCGGCGCCGACCTGGTCATCGAATCCGCGACCAAGTACATCGGCGGGCACAGTGACCTCATGGCCGGAGTTGTTGCCGGTTCGTCCCGGCTGATCGCCGATGTCCGACGGGTCCAGATCGATACCGGGGCCACCCTTGCCCCGATTGAAGCGTTCCTGGCGCTCCGGGGGATGCTGACGCTGGCCGTACGGATGGATCGCCACGCGGCCAACGCCCTTGCCCTGGGGACCTGGCTGGAGGCCCAGGCTGGCGTCGTCCGCGTCCTCTATCCGGGCCTCCCGAGTCACCCGCAGCACCAGGTGGTCCGCCGCCAGTTCCGGCCGGGGATCAGCGGTGGGATGCTGTCATTCGAGGTCGCCGGTGGCCGAGCGGCCGGTCAGGCGATCATCGATGCCCTGGCCCTGACGGAACGAACCGCATCGCTCGGCAGCGTCCATACGATGGTCGTGCATCCTCCGTCCACTTCGCAGCGACAACTGACCGAGGCCGAATTGATCGAGAGTGGCATCCAGCCGGGTCTGCTTCGGGTCAGCGTCGGCCTCGAGGACGTGGACGATCTCAAGGCTGATCTCGCGCGCGCCTTCGCCGTCGCCGGAGTCGGCGCCGAGGCTCTCGCCGCGGCCGTTGCGACGTAGCGGTTCGAGGTCATCATCTCGCCGGCAATCCTGTTCGGCCTGACCATCATCGCCGGGATCGGTGTTTATCTCGGCGCTGGGCCTGCCCGGCGTGCGCGGATCAACGCCGGGCCGCTCGGTACGCTCGGCTCGGCGCTCTGGCGCCTGTTCACGTCGGTGAACTTCGCCGTTCTCCAGATCATCGTCCTCGCCCTGCTTGCGGTCGTCGGCATGACCGTTCGTCAGCTGCCCGGGTTCGCCTTCCGATCGGCCGGGGACTATGCCACCGCGATGGCCGCCACCCATGCCCGCTACGACGCGGCACTAGGGAGTGGCGTGGTGAACCTCATGGAGCGTCTCCAGCTGTTCCAGGTCTTCACGTCGACCTGGTTCTCGATCGGCCTCCTCGTCCTCATTGTCTCGATCCTGGTGTGCACGATCGATCGGACGCCTCGGCTGTGGCGGACCTCGTCCGAGATCCGGGTGATTCAGCCGGACGCCTACTTCGACTCGAAACTGCCCGATCGAGTGAGGATCGAGCCCGGCCTCGACGCGGCCACCCTGGAGCGGGTGCTGCGTCGTCGCGGATTCCGGGTTCGGACGGCCGAGGACGGCGACACCCGCTACCTGTATGGCGATCGGAACCGGTGGGTCAAGATGGCCACGCTCATCAGCCATCTCGGCCTGATCCTGTTCCTCATCGGCGGCGCGGTGACATCCCGGTTCGGGGACGAGCAGGGTCTTGTCATCGCGAACGGGGACACCCTGACGGTCCAGCCCATCGGCACTCCGGGCCTCCTCCTCGTCAGGAACAACGGCTTCTCGGCGCCGGGCATTGAGACCGGCCAGGCGTCGGACTTCGTGACCGATCTGTCGGTCTACCAGGACGGTGTCCTGCTGGCGCGCAAGGAGATCCGGGTCAACGACCCCTTGCGAGCGGGCGGGTACACATTCCACCAGAACGGGTTCGGCCCGGCCCCGGACCTCGAGATCAAGGCGCTCGACGGCAGCGTCCTGTGGACGGGACCCGTGCCGATGACCGATAGCGCCGGCGGCCTTCCGTTCGGGACGCTCGCGGTTCCAGGCCGGGGCCTCGGTTTGCAGTTGCTGCTGGACCGGACTCCCGAACGCGTCGGAACGCTGCTCCTGCTGCCATACGTGGTGACAGGCCGCAATCCCGACGGGACCAACATCGTCCAGACGGGCTTCCCGCTCACGGTCACCCGCGGCGCGACCGCCTCATTCGAGGCGCTCGACTTCACGGTCACGCTCAATGGGTTCAGCGACTACACCCTGCTGATCGCCAAGCGGGACCCGGGGCAAGGGATCATCTGGGCGGCCTTCGCAGGGCTCATCATCGGGCTCTCGATCACCTTCTACTTTCCGCGCCGGCGCGTCTGGGCGCGCCTCGGTCCGGACGGCAGGCTTGCGCTCGTCGGACGCTCGGACCGCTACGTCGACTTCGATTCGGAGTTCGGAGGCCTCATCGACGACCTCGTCGCCGCGCGCGGGACAACTGCGGCGGCGAGCAGCGGCGAATCCGGCAACCCTGACGCGGCGAGGAGCGGCGAATCCGGCAACCCTGGCGCGGCTGATCCTGCGGGGTCGAATCCCGACGGACGAACATGACGACGCTGGCGGAACTGACACGGGCGCTGTTTCCCGGGGCCATGCTGGTCGGAGCTCGGTTCGAAGGCGGCGGGTCCGAAGGCGGCGGGTCCGAAGGAGCGGCCGCAGGAGCCGCCAGCACGCAGGTCACGTGGGTCCGGGTGATGCGTGCGCGCGTTCCGGCGTTTGACGCGCTCGAAGCCGGTGACCTGGCCATCGTGCCCGAGGCGACACTTGCCGTGGTTGCCCCCGGCCGGGACGAGCGGCTCCAGCTGATCGAGGCCTGCCGGGCAGCGCGGATCGCCGGCATGCTGCTGGTCAACCAGGACCGGCGGCCCTCGCCCGACGTGGAGCCGCGCGGCTCAGCTGCCGACGGTAGGGCGTTCACAGATCTGGCAGCGGGGCTGACGCGCGCGGGCCTGCCCGGGATCCGGGTCGGTCCAGCCGATGTGGCTGCCCTCGAGCGGGCGATCATCGGATATCTCGTGACCGGTGGTGCCGAGCTCGAGCGGCAGGCGGCCGCGCTGGAGAGCCACCTCGAGCGGCTCGCACTCGAGGGCGGCGGCCCCGGCGCGCTCGTCGCGGCGATCGCTTCGCACTTTGGACGCGCCGTCGCCCTCGAGGGGCGCCGCGGCGATCCGCTGGCCGTCCATGCTCCGGCCGAACTCCCCGACTCGGCCGTCGACGCGATTCGCTACCAATCGCGACCGCGAGGTCCGGTGGCCCTGCGAGTACCGCTCCCGGCGGCGGGCGCGGCTCACGACGCCATGTCAGGCGGAGGGACCGCTCGATCGGCGGGCGGCGGGGCTCGATCGGCGGGCGGCGTGGCACACGCAGGTGGTCCCCGGGTGGCCGCGGGGCAGGCCGGCGGGCTCGTTCTGCTCGGGGCCCGACCGCCGAGCGACCTCGAGCGCGTGGCCGTCGGGCGCATCGCCGGGCTGCTCGCGCTCGAATTGTCTCGGGACGAGGCCGTCCGTCGGGCGCACGATGTTGCACGGCGGGCCGAGGCGCTCCCGTCCGCCGGACCGCCATGGGTGGTGTTGCTGACCCGCCAGCGGGTGCCCGAGGAGACGGACGCCGCCGCGGACGCACTCGAGCGTCGTGAAGCCAACCGCCGCGAGCTGCGGCTCATCGCCCCGGCTCGGCGCCTTGCACTCCGCGGCGATGCTGACTCCCTGGAAATTCGCGCCGTGCTGGCCGTCGATCAACCGGACGGTCCTGACCCACTGGGGCTGGCAACCGCTGGTCGGATTGCCGCCTTCCTCGGTCGCGTCGTTGCCGTCTCCCGCCCGTTCGGGGCCGTCGGCGACCGGCCGACCGCCGAGGCAGAGGCGCGGGCCGCGCTCGAGGCCGCCGAGGCCCTCACCGGCGGTGGCCCCGTCGCGCAGGCAGCGCTGCTACCGACCTATCGGATGTTGGGCGCCCTGCA
>JAYWFP010000279.1:0-3456 GCA_043778745.1 Chloroflexota bacterium | reverse complement strand
CCTGACGTTCGGTACGCTGCGCATGCCGGAGTGGCGGAACGGCAGACGCAGCCGACTTAAAATCGGCAGCCCGCAAGGGCGTGAGGGTTCGATTCCCTCCTCCGGTACCACGATCGATGCTGCCCGGTTGGCCGCGATCACGTGCCGCCCGTGGGCAAGGTTCGGTCGGGCAGCAGCGCCTCCTGCGCCGCATCTGGGCGAACTCGGGACCTGGCCGCGTCGGGCCGGATCAGCCCCGGCCGAACAACCCCGCGAGGCCCTTGGACTTGCGTTCGATCGTGGTGTTGGCAGATGACATGCCCGCCAGGCGAGCAGCGAACCGACCGAGCTGCAGGGCAGCTGGGCTCTTTGGTGCACCAACGACGACCGGGACACCCTCATTGACGCTCTTGAGAAAGGCGAACGCGTCGTACGGGATCGTGAGCGCGACTTTCGTGCCGAGCGCCTCTTCGATGTCCGGGAGCCGGAGCAGCTCACGGGCGAAGATCTCGTTGAGGACGTAGGACACCTCGGCCGTTCCCTGCGTATCGTTCGTGAGCAGCTCGCCGAACGCATGAACAGCCTTGATGGCCGGGAACTCGGGCGTCAGGACCACGATCAGGTCGGTTGCCTGCGTGAGGGCGGTCTCTGTCCCGGCATCGATGGACGAGCCAGCGTCGACGACCACGAACTGAAACGCGCTGGACGCTGTGGACAGCAGGGTCCGAACCGTGCCCTCCGCCAGCCCGCCCGCGGTCAACTGGGTCGAGCCACCGAGGACCTGGAGTCCCGAACTGTGCCGTTCGAGCGCCGCCGTGAACAGGCCGGCTTCGCGCAGGGTGGCCTCATCGCCTGCGACCTCGTGAATCGTCTGCCGTGGCGTCAGGTTGAGGTGGGTCGCGACCTGACCGAACTGGGCGTCGAGATCGAGGATTACCGTCGATCCGGGTACCTGCGAGGCCAGCCACGTCGCCAGGTTGACGGCGATGGTCGTGGTACCCGCGCCGCCCTTCGGCGAGAAGACGGCGATGACGCGGCGCTGGCTCCTGTCCCGGATCGAGGTTTCCTCGTGGTCGGATGGGTTCAGGTCGCGAGATCGGCGCAGCCGGACGGCGAGGGCTTCGACCCTCGCGTCGAGCTCTCGAGGGTCAAAGGGGCGGCCCATCACGTCGTCCGCACTCGCCTCGAGCAACTCGATCCGGTCCTCGATATCCTCTGAATCGGTGATCGACAGGATCGGAAGGTTCCCGATCTCCGCCGCCGCACGTGCCAGGCGACACACGGCGATCGAGTTTGTCACGGACCCCACAAGATCGAGGACGACGACCTCGCCGTTGGTCGCGCTCGAGCCCGAGGCGACGGCCTCGTCGACGGTTGCAACCGCCAGGACATCGTGACCGGATGCGCGGAGCGCGTCGGCGACCGCGGTCGTCGGGGCGTTGGAAATCAGCAGGATTCGGCTTGTGGCCAAGGATGACCTCGGTGGGCGATCGGGGCGGGGCCGGGGCGACCCATGGCTGAAGAGAATACAACGGCGGGACGCATGGTAGACTCCCGGCCCACCTTTCCGCTCCGCATCCGGTTGGATAGCAGGGCATACCCATTGGAAGGAGAAAACGGCCCATGCGCCGATATGAACTCATGCTCGTGCTCCGTCCGGACGCATCGGACGAGCGAATCGCTGCGATCGTGGATCGCACCACTCGCCAGATCACCACGGATGGCGGCCAGATCATCAAGGTCGCGCCCTGGGGCCGACGACGGCTGGCCTACCCGATCGATCGGCACCGCGAAGGTTCCTACCACATCATCCTGTTCGAGGGCGCCGCGGGCACCATCGCCGAGATTGAGCGGACGCTCATGATCACCGAAGAGGTCATGCGCCACCTCCTGGTTCGTCAGGAGCGCCCGGTCCGCGCCCTCCGCGAGGATGGGTCCGAGGACGCGGATGGCACCGATCTCCCGTCTGCCGAGGACGAGGATGACGATGACGGGACCGAACGGATCGACGAATTCGAGACCGAGGCGGCTCCGGCCGCCATCGACTGAGAGGAGTTTCCGATGGCCCTTTGCAAGATCCAGATCATCGGCAACCTCGGGCGTGACCCGGAGCTCCGCTATACACCCAACGGGCGACCGGTCGCGACCTTCAGCGTCGCCGTCAACCAGGCGACCAAGAACCAGCAGAGCGGCGAGTGGGTCGAGGCGACCGACTGGTTCCGCGTCAGCGTGTGGGGCGATCGCGCCGAACGTGCTGCCGAAAATCTGCGCAAGGGGAGCCGCGTCTTCGTCGACGGCCGGTTCCGCACCCGCGAGTACGAGACCAACGATGGGCGCAAGGGCATGTCCCTCGACGTGAGCGCCGACAACGTCATGGGCCTCGACAAGCGTGACCAGGAAGGCGGCTTCTCTGGCGCACCGGGCGCACCGGGCGTACCGGGCGCCCAGGGCGGACCCGCTGGTGCAGCCGGTGGTCCGCCAACAGGTGGCGGGTACGACGACACCGAGATCGACGAACTTCCCTTCTGACCTTCAACTGACCATCACGCGCCCGATCGCGGGCGCCGCGAGGAGACCAGCACATGCCAGTACCACGCACACGCAAGAAGGACGACTACCGGGACCGCCGCCGCCGAAAGGTGTGCACCTTCTGCGCGGACAAGACCGGGCAGATCGATTACAAGGAGGTCAACCGCCTCCGCCGGTTCCTGTCGGAGCGCGCCAAGATCGAGCCGCGACGCAAGACCGGGACCTGTGCCGGCCATCAGCGCGAGCTTTCCGTCGCCCTCAAGCGCGCGCGGATCGTGGCGCTTCTGCCGTACGCGCCGCAGCACCTGCGCCCGTAGGCACGTCGTGGGCATCCGTCCCATGACCTCGCCAACCGTCTGATCGCATGGACGTCGCCCTCCTGATGCTCGCAGGCGGCATCGGGGTGGGGATCTTCGGATCCCTGCTCGGGCTTGGTGGCGGCCTGCTCATCGTCCCGCTCCTGACCTTCGGGTTCCAGCTGCCGCTGCGTGAGGCGATCGGGGTATCGCTCGTATGCGTGATCGTGACGAGCGGTGCGTCCGCGAGCGTCTTCCTCGAGCGGCGGGTGGCGAACCTGCGCCTGGGCATGACGCTCGAGCTGTTCACCGCCATCGGTGCCCTCGTTGGCGGGATGATCGCGTTCCTGCTCGATGAGCGCGTCCTCGCGGGACTGTTCTCGGTCCTCATGATCTACGTGGCCGTGACGATGCTGCGACAGCGATCCGCCCCGACGCCCGACACGGCGGGGGAATCGCCGGGTCCGGCTCACGACCCCTCCTCGTTCACGGCGCGCCTGTGCGGTCCGGGGTACCGCGTCCGGAATCTGGGGCCCGGCCTCGTCGGGAGCGTGTTCGCCGGCATCGCATCCGCTCTCCTCGGGATCGGTGGGGGACTGATCAAGGTGCCGGTCCTCCACGTCGTGATGGGCGTCCCGCTCCGGGTCGCCAC
>JAYWFP010000278.1:0-3456 GCA_043778745.1 Chloroflexota bacterium | reverse complement strand
GAACCGACGACCACCAGTCCCCCAGACTGGTGCGCTACCAGACTGCGCCACGCCCCGACTGGCCACGGAGTCTAGCAGAGGGACTCGGAATCTCCGGTCGTTCGCGCCTCGCGTAGGCGGGCGTCGAGCCAGCCCTTGCCGACACCGCATCCGGGCGGCACAACCCCTGGCCGTCCCTCGGTCAACGCGAAGAGAAAAGCGATCTGCCACGGCTGAAGCACGAAGGTTCGGCCGTCACCGGCGAGCACCCGCCGTGCCGCCTCCGCATCCGCATCCGAGAGCGGTGCCGCGTCGGGCTGGTGGTCCGCCCCGACGCCCGAGGTCACCCTGCTCCCCCATCGCTACCGGCGATCCGCGCCGCCCAACGCTGGAAGTCGGCCAGTTCGTCCTTCGACTCGCGGGCCAGGAGATCGACGAGGCAGCGCTGGACGCTCTTGCCCTCGAACAGCGCGTTGTGGACCTCTCGAGCGATCGGCATCTCGACGCCGAGCCTGGTCGCCAGCCCGATCGCGGCATCAACCGTGTACGCGCCCTCGGCAACACCACGCAGCGAGCCCTCGATATCTCGCCAGGCTCGACCCTTGGCCAGCTCCTCGCCGAGACGATGATTGCGTGACAGCTTGGAGCCACACGTCGCGATGACGTCGCCGATCCCGGCGAGGCCGGCGAAGGTCAGCGGATTGGCACCTGCCGCGATCCCCAGGCGCATCATCTCGGCGAGGCCCCGGGTCATGAGCCCGGCCTTGCCGTTGTCGCCGAACCCGAGGCCGTCGGCGGCGCCGGCGGCGATCGCGATGACGTTCTTGAGCGCGCCGCACAGCTCGACACCCAGCACATCGGTGTTCGTGTAGAGCCGGAACTCGCGCCGAGACAGCCTGGCAACGATCCGCTCCGCAAGCGCCTCATCGACCGCGGCCACGACCGCCGACGCCGGCAAGCCAGAGGCGATCTCGAGAGCCAGGTTCGGCCCGGAGAGCGCGGCCACGCGTCCCGGCGCAATGCCACCGGCCTCGGCAATCACCTCCGTCATTCGCAGCAGCGTGACCGGCTCGAGGCCCTTGACCACGGACAGCACGTCCGCATTGGGCGGGATTGAGAGGCCAAGGCGACCGATGGTCGCGCGCAGATGCGATGACGGCACCGCGACGATCACCAAATCGGCACTCGCCAGCGCGTCGGGATCGGCGGTAGGGCGGATTGCGGCCGGTAGGTCGATCCCGGGCAAGCGACGTTCGTTACGCCGCTCTGCGGCCAGCCGCTCAGCGGTCTCCGGGGAATGACACAGGAGAACGACGGGCTCCGACCTCGCGAGGATCAGCGCGAGCGTGGTACCCCACGCGCCACTCCCGATGACGGCGACGCGCGCCAGGGCCTCGCTGCTCATGGTGCGTGCCCGTCCGCGATCCGCGTCGTCAGCGCCCGGAGGGGTCCGCCGGCCGACGCGCCCGTGCACGCGGTGGAGCGACCGCCTTACCCGTACCGCCGACCGGGCCCTTCACGCGCTTGCCGGTCCCGCGGCGTGCCGGCTTGCGTTCGATCCGGATACCGGCGCGTTCGCGGAACACGAGGCGGAGTGGTGCCCCGAGGAACCCGAAGGTCTCACGCAGGCGGTTCTCGAGGAACCGCTGATAGCTGAAGTGGACATTGGCGGCCTCGCGGGCGAAGAACACGAACGTCGGCGGCGCAATGCCAGCCTGCGTCGCGTAGAAGATCTTGGGCCGCTTGCCCTTGACCATCGGCGGTTGCTGGCGCTCGGATGCAGCGGTCACGACCCGGTTCAGTTCACCCGTGCCAACCCGCCGTCGGCGCTCGGCCCAGACGTCGACCGCCATCTCGAGGACGCGATCGATCCGCTGGCCGGTCTTGGCTGAAATGCTGACAACAGGAGCGAAATCGAGGAACGGGGCCTCGTGGCGAATCCACTCAACGTAGGTCTCGAAGGTCTTGCCGGTCTTGTCCTCAACCGCGTCCCACTTGTTGATCGCGATGACGAGGCCCTTGCCCTCCTCGACCACGTAACCCGCGACGTGTGCGTCCTGGGCAGTAAGCCCGTCAACGCCATCCACGAGCAGGACGGCCACGTCACAGCGTGAGATCGCGCGAATGCTCCGGAGCGTCGAGTACCGCTCGGCTGCCGGACCCGAGGCAACCTTGCCCCGCCGTCGGATGCCAGCGGTATCGATCAGGACGACTTCGGTCCGGCCCCATGCGACCCGCGAGTCGATCGCATCACGCGTCGTGCCCGGGATGTCGCTGACGATCGTCCGTTCCTCACCGAGGAGCGCGTTGATGAGACTCGACTTGCCGACATTCGGCCGACCGACAAAGGCAATGGCGGGCGGGGCGTCGTCGCTCGACGCAGCGAGCATGGCATCCCAGCGCGCGGCCTCGGCCTCATCACCGGCGAGATCGGTGGCATCGAGCGCGTCATCGGCCGTCTCGGCCATGTCTTCGCCATCGTCACCGACGATGAACGGACGAAGGCTGCCTTGCGCGACTTCATCGGCGAACGCATCCGCCTCGTCCGCGCGTGCCTTGCGCGCGAGTTCCGCTTCGGATTCGGGCGGAAACGCGAAGACGAGCTCATCGAGCAGGTCGGCTACGCCTCGGCCATGGTTCGCGGCGATCGGGTGGGTGTGCTCCCAGCCGAGGGACCAGAACTCGGCCGCGTCGAGTTCCCGCTTCGGGTTGTCGGCCTTGTTCGCGGCGACGAACAGCGGGACCTTCGCCATGCGCAGCAACTCGGAGGCTTCCTGGTCCGCGGGCGTCAGCCCGGCGATCGAATCGACAACGAACACGATGATGTCGGCTTCGGCAATCGCGAGGCGAGCCTGAACCTGAACCTTCGCCTCGATCGGGTCGTTCGGGTCGATTTCCAGGCCGCCGGTGTCGACCACGATGAACCGCCGACCGTTCCACTCGGCGTCGCCGTACATGCGATCGCGGGTCGTCCGGGCTCGATCCTCGACGATGGCTTGGCGCGAACCGATGATCCGGTTGAACAGCGTGCTCTTGCCGACATTCGGCCGCCCGACGATCGCGACGACCGGGAGCGTCCCACCCAGGGTGGGCACGTCAGCCCGCGCTCGCGGTCAATGGCAGGGATGTCGTCCGACCGGCCGGATGCGCCGCGACGGCGAAGGCGGCGTCCGCGAGCTCGGCGGCTCGGGCCTGGGTGTCAGACGTCCCGCCGATCTCGAGAATGCGTTGGGCGACGGCGTGGAGATCCTCGATCGGGGTGGACGTCCCGCCGGTCACACCGACCACGCGGCGGTCTGCGAATGGCGCGGGATCGTCAAGGTCCCGCACCGACTCGATCTGAAGGGCGGGGGTCCCCGCGATGCCGCACAACCGGGTCAACTCCTTGGTATTCGCGGACGACCGGCCGCCCACCACCACCATCAGGTCGACTTCGCTCGCGGATTCCAGCGTGTCCTGCTGACGACGGATCGTGAC
>JAYWFP010000277.1:0-8183 GCA_043778745.1 Chloroflexota bacterium | reverse complement strand
GCTCGAACTGCGGTAACGAGGCCAAGGTCCCGTTCCGCCCGACCAGCGGCAAGCCGGTTTACTGCTCCGACTGTTTCCGGACGATGCGGGGCTAGCTCTCTCCTCTCGGCGCGCGGGCCCACGTGGGGTCCGCAGTAACCAGAGTCCAATACGCGACCCGGGCAGTCAGCCGGCCCGGGTCGTTGTGATTCCCGGGGTGTGTGTGGCGCGCGACCCGCTCGGGTCGCCATGTCGCGGACCCGGCCGACGCCCAGATACGAACCGCATTCGTGGTAGGTGCGGTTGCACGACCGGCCAAGCCTGGTCGGCGGGCAATGACCGCTTGCATCGTGCTCAGGTACGACGCTGCGGCTCCGATCCCGCGCCCTGGTCGCCCCCAACTCGCGCCTTGCACGAGCCCCATTCGTATTTGGGCCGAAATCGGCGTCTGGGTGGAGTTACCACGATCCCGGATCGTATTTGGCGGAACTACGCCGAGGGTTTCAGGCATGCTCGTACGTCTTCGACCCAGCTCGAGCCCCGGCGGGCTCCTCTCAGCTGGGCAATGCCGAGATCACCGCTCGGCCCCGGCCAGACGCCGCGCCATTGTCCGCGCTAGCATCCCGGCATGACGACCTCATTGCTCGCCGATGCATTCGGCCACCACACGTGGGCAACCCTCCAGGTCATCGATGCCTGCGCCAAACTCACGCCCGAACAGCTCGCGTCGAGCGTTCCGGGAACCTACGGTTTGATCATCGACACGCTCCGCCATACGGTCGCCGGCGACTGCGGATACCTGTTCGCCTTGACCGGCGGTCGCGTCCGGGAGATCGACGAGGACGCGATGGACCTAGCCCAGCTACGGGCGGCGATCGAAGCCAACGCAGTGTCGTGGACCGAATTCCTCGCCCAGGACCTCGACCCCGAGACCACCGTGACGCGCCATCGAGATGACGGATCACAGAGCCACGCACCCCTCGGCATCCGGCTTGCTCAGGCAGTTCACCACGGGACGGATCATCGAAGCCAGATCTGCACCGCGCTCACCAACCTCGGCATCGAGCCGCCGGCCATCGATGTCTGGGATTTCGCCTGGAAGGACGGTCGGATCAGCGAGAATCCACCGACGACCTGACAACCCGGCCACCGAACGACGAGATCAGGAGGACCGACAGCTCATGGCAGACCTGAACACCGGAGGGTTCGTCCTCGGCCCCGATGAGGGCCGATCGATCGACATGGGCACCTTCGCGATGTCGGTCAAGGCATCAGCTGATTCAACGGCCGGCGCGTTCTCCCTGCTGGAGGCGACCGAGCCGGCCGGATTCGGGCCGCCAATGCACATTCACCTCGATGCGGCCGAGGCGTTCTACGTCCTCGCTGGTGAATACCGGATCTTCCTCGAGGATCGCGAATTTGCCTGCCCGGCCGGGTCCTTCATCTTCATTCCGGCCGGGCTCCGTCACGGTTTCCAGGTCGGCGACCAACCCGGCCGGAAGCTGAACCTGTACAGCCCGGCGGCCATGGTCGGCTACTTCGACGAGCTCGCAGCGGCCGTCGCCTCGCCGGACGCCGACTCCGCGACTCTCGAAGGGATCGCCGAGCGCTACGGAATGGAAATCACCGGACCTGTCCCCGAGGGCTACCGCTAGCCGTCAGCCGTCGCGGGGAGCCGCGGCCGCGCAGCGTCCGCGCTAGGCCGACCGACCGCGCAGCGCCCGGCTGCACCGCCCGGACCGCCCGGTCGCGTCAGGCCGCGCCGCCTCCCTGGCCGCGCCCGCCGAGCAGCCCGAGATCGAACTTGCGCTCCTGGCCGTGGATCAGGCGATCGATGTTGTCGGCGTGAGCAAGCCAGATGAGCGCCGGCCCCACCACGGCCCAGAGGAGGTAGGCCGGCGGCATCGCGCCCGACGCCACCGCCCAGATCAGCAGCATGGCCGGGAGCATCGCGGCCGAACCGAGGAGGGAGCCAAGCGATACGTACCGGGTGACGAGGATCACGACAATGAATACCGGCGCCGCGATGAGGATCGCGATCGGCTGGATGATGAGCATCGTGCCCACTCCAGTCCCCACGCCGCGCCCGCCGTGGAGTCGGAGAAAGATCGAATGGGAGCTGCCGATGACGGCGGCGCCGGCGCACAGCACCTCGGCCAGCGCGTCACCGTTGGTCAGGATGCGCGCCACGAGGACCGGGAGCGCGCCCTTTGCGAGATCACCCACGACCACGATCGCCGCCCACTTCCGGCCGAGTGCCCGGAGCGCATTTGTCCCGCCCGTCCTGCCCGAGCCGATGGTCCGCGGATCGACTCCACCGCTGGCCCGCGCGACCAGGACCCCGAACGGAATCGACCCCGCAACGTAGGCGAGGATCACGAGGAGCCCGCGGAGGAGGGTCGGGTCCAAGGTCTCCCTTTCGTCGGATCCGGAGCGTACCGAAGGTCCCGAAACGGGCCGGCGGACACCCGGATTTCGGCCGAGTCTAGCACCGGCCGTCGGCCCCTCGCGACCAGCCTGTTTGCGCCTTCCTCGATGGCCCGCGTACCATCGTGGGCAATGACATACCTGCCCGGTCGGCATCGTTCCTGGCGAGCCGCTGCCGCCGATAGCGGGTATTTCGCGGCCGAACCGGAGTCTCGCTGACCATGGCCGTCGGTTCGTCGAACGACTTCGATCTGATCGTGCTCGGCGCCGGAACCGGGGGCTACAGCGCCGCCTTCCGGGCCGCCCAGCTGGGCCTCCGGGTCGCCCTGGTGGACGAGGGCAAGATCGGCGGGACGTGCCTGCATCGCGGCTGCATCCCCACCAAGGCGCTCCTCGAATCCGCGGCGTTCGCGGACCGAATCAAGCATGCCAGGGACTTCGGCCTCGATATCCCCGGGGACGCCGTCGTCGACTACGCGCGGATGGCCGCCCGTCGTGACCAGGTCGTCAAGCGAATGTGGACAGGGCTCAAAACGCTGATCGACAAGAACAAGGTCGCCTGGATCCAGGGTCGCGGGCGACTCGACGGCCCGACCACGGTTCGGGTCCAGATGCACGGCGAGGACGGCACCGCGGGCGCCGGCGGAGAGCGGATTCTCCAGGCGACGGACGTGATCCTGGCCACCGGCTCACGAGTCAAGTCCCTGCCCGGCCTCGAGCCGGACGGCAAGCGGATCGTGACTTCGGATGACGTCCTGGCGATGAATTCGCTGCCCAGGGACGTGATCGTCATCGGCGCCGGCGCCGTCGGCGTCGAGTTCGCCTCGATGTACCACGACCTGGGCGTCACTGTGACCCTCCTCGAGTACCTTCCGGCGGTCGTGCCGGCCGAGGATCGCGAGGTCAGCCAGCTCCTCGAGCGCAGCCTCGTCCGGCGCGGGATGACGGTCATGA
This sequence comes from Chloroflexota bacterium, assembly GCA_043778745.1. GTDB lineage: Bacteria > Chloroflexota > Limnocylindria > Limnocylindrales > CSP1-4 > UBA5189. The sequence goes on along the minus strand of JAYWFP010000277.1, from coordinate 4,823 downwards.
CCAACGCGCGATTCGATGTGAAGTCGGTCAAGGTCTCCAAATCGAACGTGAAGATCACCGTCGGTCCGGAGGGCAAGGAGGCATCGGAGATCTCGGCCGAGATGCTCCTTGTGGCCACCGGTCGCGCTCCGAACATCGAGGACGTCGGGCTCGAGACCACCAAGGCAGAGCTGGAGCGGGGCTTCGTGAAGGTCGATGGCCGGATGCGGACCAAGGTGCCGCACCTGTACGCGATCGGCGACATCGTCGGCGGCCTCCTGCTCGCCCACACGGCGGCCCACGAGGGGATCGTGGCGGCCCACGTGATCGCCGGCGACAAGGACGTCCATCCCATCGACTACGTCAAGCAGCCCCGTGCAACGTATTGCCGGCCGGAGATCGCCTCGATCGGCCTGACCGAGCAGCAGTGCCAGGATGGCGAGATCCCGTACACCGTCGGAAAAGTGCCCTTCCAGGCCATCGCGAAGGCGATCATCGGCGGCGAGTACGAGGGCTTCGCCAAGGTCATCGGCCACCGTGACACGAAGGACACCCTCGGTGTGCATCTCATCGGTCCTCATGCCACGGACCTGATCGCGGAAGCATCGCTCGCGTTCCAGCTCGATGCAACGCCGTGGGAGATCGGCGGCACGACCCACGCCCACCCGACGCTCGCGGAGATCATCGGCGAGGCCGCCCTCGCCGTCGACGGCCAGTCCATCAACTTCTGAGCTGGGGCGAACTGATCGACCGATGACGACGAAGGGCAAGGCGCAATCGGACCTCGCGGCTTCGGTCGGGTTGACCGACGAAGACCTGCTCGCGATGTACCGGACCGTCGCGCTGGCCCGCGCGGTCGATGAGCGCATGTGGATCCTCAACCGCGCGGGACGCATCCCGTTCGTGATCAGCGGCCAGGGCCACGAGGGAGCCCAGGTGGGTATCGCCTGGCCGCTCGAGCGCAAGAAGGACTGGATCGCCCCGTTCTATCGATCCATCGCCACGTGTCTCACGTTCGGGATGACGGCTCAGGACATCCTCATGGCCCAGTACGCCAAGGCGAGCGATCCATCCTCGGGCGGGCGCCAGATGCCCGGCCACTACGGCAATGCCGAGAACAACCTGGTCTCGCTGTCATCCCCGGTTGCAACCCAGATGCTGCACGCCGTCGGGATCGCGCTGGCAGCCAGGATTCGCGGCACCGGACAGGTGGCGATGTCCTCGATGGGCGAGGGGAGCTCGAACCAGGGCGATGTCCACGAGGGCCTCAACTTCGCCGCCATCCACAAGCTGCCGTTCATCCTGGTCATCGAGAACAACGGCTACGCGATCAGCGTCCCGGCCAGCCGTCAGGTCGCGACCCCGGATGTTGCGGACCGAGCTGCTGGCTACGGCATTCCGGGCGTCGTGGTGGACGGCTCCGACGTCCTTGCCTGCTACCTGGCGGCGAAGGAGGCTGTCGATCGGGCGCGAAGGGGCGACGGCCCAACGCTCATCGAGGCCAAGGTCATCCGCCTGACCGGCCACTCGTCGGATGATCAACAGACGAAATACCGACCCGAGCAGGAACTGGCCGCCCTCAAGGCCCAGGATGCATTGCCGCACTTCCGATCCCAGCTCGTCGACGCCGGGGTGCTGACCGATGAGATCGAGGCAGTGTTGACCGCCTCGGTCAAGGCCGAGGTCCACGAGGCGACCGAGTTTGCCGAGGCCGAGCCGGACCCGGATCCGTCGACAGCCATGCGCTGGGTCTACGCGGAGGAATGGCCATCCGAGACGCCGCCACCGTGGGGCCTCGGCGGCCACGGGATGGAAGGCCACGGCGGCCCCGACGATCGATCGGCCGCCGAAGGCGCGACCGACTGATGGCCCTCAAGACCTTCATCGAGGCGATCCGGGAGACCCTGGCCGACGAGATGCGGCGCGATCCGAACATGATCGTGCTGGGCGAGGATGTCGGCAAGAAGGGCGGCGTGTTCCTGGTCACGGACGGCCTGTGGGCCGAGTTCGGCGATGACCGAGTCATCGACACGCCGCTGACCGAATCGATGATCGTGGGCGCCTCGATCGGTGCCTCGATGAACGGCCTCCGCCCGGTGGCGGAGATCCAGTTCGCCGACTTCATCTTTCCCGCGTTCAACCAGATCCTGTCCGAGGCGGCACGGATGCGCTACCGCTCCAACAACGGCTTCGGCGTCCCGATGACCATCCGGGCCCCGTACGGTGGCGGTGTCCATGGAGCCCTTTATCACTCCCAATCCGTGGAGGCGTTCTTCGCCCACATCCCGGGCCTGAAGGTCGTCATCCCGTCCACGCCCTACGACGCCAAGGGCCTGCTCCGGTCCTCGATCCGGGACAACGATCCGGTGCTCTTCTTCGAGCACAAGAAGATGTACCGATCGGTCCGCGGTGACGTGCCCGACACCGACTACACAATCCCCCTCGGCCGTGCGTCGGTGACCCGCGAGGGCTCGCAGCTCACGGTCGTTGCCTACGGCCTGATGGCGCACTATGCGCTCGAGGCGGCGGACGTCGTGGCCGACGAGGGGATCAACGTCGAGGTCGTCGATCTCCGGACATTACGACCGCTCGACAAGGAAACCGTCCTCAATTCCGTGCGCAAGACCGGCAAGTGCCTGGTCGTCTACGAGGACAACCGGTTCGGTGGCTACGGCGCGGAGGTAGCGGCGATGGTCTCCGAGGAGGCATTCGACTACCTCGACGGGCCCGTCACCCGGCTCGCCGGCCCGGAGGTCCCGGGCGTTCCGTACAACCACGCCCTCGAAGACTGGTTCATGATCAACCCCGAGAAGATCGCGGACGGGATTCGCCGGCTCGCCGCGTACTGAGGCGTGACGCGTGGCCGGCCCGATGGAAGCGGTGTCGGCCGAGGTCGAGGCACTCCTGGCGGCACGTGGCGGCGGCCGGCATGCGAGCGCGCGTGCACGGCTGTGAGTGAGCCGGCTCTTGCCGCAGGGCGAGCCGGCTCTTGGCTGTGAGTGAGCCGGTTCCTGCCGCAGGGCGCTCTCCTCGCCTACCGGCTTCGACGTGTATGGCCTCCGTCGCCCCGCCGCGCCGTGATCGCCGGGTGATTGCGGGCCAATCGGTGCACGCCAGGATCGGGCAAGTGGACGCCACTCGACTCGGCAGGAGCATTCGCGCGCTGAGGATCCGACAGAGCCTCCGCCAGGAGGACCTCGGAGCATCAGCTGGGGTGAGCCAGGACCTCGTGTCCATGATCGAGCGCGGGCTGGTTGATGGCGCGCGACTCCGCGTGCTCGAAACCATCGCCCAGAAACTCGGCGCTGACTTGCGAGTCACGCTGCGTTGGCGGGGCGGTGACATCGATCGGCTGCTCGACGAAGGCCACGCTGCCTTGATGGGTCGGGCGGCATCGATGTTGGAGAGGGCCGGCTGGTCCGTCCGGCCGGAGGTCTCGTTCGCGATCTACTCGGATCGTGGCTCGATCGACGTCCTCGCCTGGCATGCCGAGACAGCCACCGTATTGGTGGTCGAGGTCAAAACTGAGCTGACGTCGATCGAAGAGATGCTCCGAACCCACGACATGAAGACCCGGAGCGCCCTCATCGTTGCGCGCGAGCGCTCCGGCTGGCACGGCCGAACCGCGGCGCGATTGCTCGTCCTGCCCGATTCCTCGACCTCGCGCTGACGGGTAGCACGTCATGCATCGCTCATAGCCCGGGCTTACCCAGTGACAGGCCCCGCCGCGCGAACATGGCTGCGAATGCCATCAGGCTCCGCTGGATTGCTCGTGTTCCTGCCATTTACGAGTGCAACTCGTGGTAGGTGCGGTCCTGTCAGTCGGCGACGGGTCCGCGTGCCCGAATCGAGCTCATCCACGCACGACGTCCCGCCGGCGAGCCCTGCCAAACCCGCCTCGGAAGGCTGATCGCGCACCTACCACGAATCCGGATCGTAGCTGGGGGTAAATCGGGGCCAGCGGCCGATTACCACGATCCGGGCTCGTATCCGGGGCTGAATCAGGAGTCACGCGACCCCGAAGCGCACCGCCGGCCACACCGGCAGGCTCGAGCCGCGGCAAGCGCGACTGATCGACGGTGAAGTCGGCGCCCTGATCCACCTGCGCACGCCTGTGTCCCCGGCCGGGCCCGACGCACGGTGCTAGCATCGCCAACCGTGAGCGCGTCCCCCGCCCCCGTACCGCATCCGGTGCTCCCAGCCGAGCCGCCGTTTACGTTGCGCGCCCGGGTCCTGACCCCGACGGACGCCGGCGGGACCGCCTTCCACGAGGACGGGGTCGTGGTCGTGGACGCCGCCGGACGGATCGCGTGGGTTGGTGCCTCCGCCGACTACGAAGCCCGCGACGCGGATCCCGAAGCCCGCGACGCGGATCCCGGGGGCCCCGAGGCGCATCAGGCTCCGGGAGCCGCGCATCCGCCGATCACGGACATCCGGCCCCTCGTGGTGATGCCGGGGATGGTCGACCTGCATGCACACCTGCCGCAGCTCCCCAATGCCGGGCTCGGCGCCGGCCTCGATCTGCTCGCCTGGCTCCGCCGTTACATCTTTCCCCTGGAACAGCGCTTTGCGAACGAAGGCGATGCCGCTGCACTGGCTCCCGCGGCCTTCCGGGCGTTCGCGTCGGTCGGGACGACGACCGTTCTCGCCTACGGCGCGGTCTACGCGGCGTCGATGCACGAGGCGTTCCGGGCTGCCGAGGCCCATGGAATCCGCGCCATCCTCGGCAAGGTGATGATGGATCGGATCACGTACGACGAGCAGATCGATCCGGCCACGATCCTCGACCAGTCGCTGCGTGAATCGGAGGACCTTTGCAACCGGTGGCATGGTGCCGCGGACGG
>JAYWFP010000276.1:0-8199 GCA_043778745.1 Chloroflexota bacterium | reverse complement strand
TCGGCGTTCGTGATCGCCCTGATTCTTGGCGGGTGCTCGGCTAGTGGATCATCAAACGGGGCGTACACGACGTCCGTCGCCCAGGGCCTCCGGACTCGCCTCTCAGCCGCGGATGCGGTCGCCATCACGCGAACCTATCTCGATCAGCAGCGCGGCGAGCTCGCTGCTCCCGAACTTCACTCGGACCCGCATGTCGAGGACGTTTGGGCCGTAACAGCCACGGCGGCCCGGCGGCTCGACGGCTGCATCCCGCCCCAGAGCTCCGACCGCGTTGTCTGGATCACTCGGGGGACTGGCGACTATCTCAACCTGCATGACTACCCATGGTCTCTGGCGTCGCGACCGACCGACGACCCGGCCGTGATCGCATGCGAGGGCCCAGGTCCGGCCGGCGTCATCGTCATTGATGACGGTTCCGGCGAGATCCTCGGCGTCTACCCCCTCAACGGAGACCAGTACCCGCACCCGAGCCCTTGAGCCTCAGGCGCGAGTGACATTGACGGACCCCAAGCGAGGTCGCTACTGCCTCGCACGGGACGTCCTGGGCTAGGAGAGGGCCATCAACTTCTGGCCCAGACGGCGCCAGGCCTGCGACTCAACAAGCCGACTGAGAAGAGGGATTGGCAAGCCTGGCGACTCCAGTTCGACGGTGACTACACTGCCTCCGCTGGGGCCTGGGCCGATCCGATAGTCGGCTATTGCTCGACGATTGCCAGATCCGAGGCCGCTGTACTCGACGACCGCCGCAACTCGAACGGGTGAGTCGAATGCCGTGAACTCCACACGGACCCGAAGCTGATCAATGGCCAGAATTGACCAAGAGCCGACGCCCAGAACCGGCTCGGTCGATCGCTCCATGGTCGGACCCACATGATTGGCAATGAAGAGGTTCCGCGGGTTCGACAGATACGCAAACACTGCCGCGAGCGACCCTGGGTCGAACTTGCGCCGTTCCTCGCATCGTCGTATCCATGACCATCAGCGATCGAGTGACATCCCCGCGCGTTTCTCGCCGAGGGTTTGGATCATCTACCGTGAACCCGTGACCTGGAAACCGATGGCGCTTGCGATCGAGACCGAGCGGCTCACCCTCCGGCTCCGCGACGAGCAGGACGCAGCGTGGTACCGCGAGCTGGTTGGCGAACGTGGTGAGGACACCCCGACGCTCGAAGAGGCGACGGCGCGCCTCGCGCGATTCCGGGATCTCACGACTCCGGTCGGGATCGGTGCTCTCACGATCTGTCGTCGTGCGGAAGGCGACGCGATCGGCTACTGCGCGCTCATCGTGGGGCGCGCCAGCCTGGATGAGCCGGAGATCGCCTACGAGCTGCTTCGGCGGTTCCACGGGCATGGCTATGCCACGGAAGCGGCACAAGCGCTCGTGGCTGCTGCAGCTGCGACGGGTCGACGGCGGCTCTGGTCGACCACGCGGCCATGGAACACGGCGTCATTGCGGGTACTCGAGAAGATCGGGTTCCAGCGGGACCACAGCGGCACGGATGATCGTGGCGAAATCGTCTACATGGTCCGCGATCTCTGAGCGACTTCCTGAATGGACCTCTGCGATGTCGACTTCGGCTCGCCGCGCGCCGGATCGCAATCGTCAAGGGCGCCGTTCGCACAACATGAGGGCCCTGACTCGAGTGACATTCGCGTACGCCAAGCAAGGCCATTCGTCGTCACACGCGAGCGCGCTGCGGCATCCTAGGTGCGACCGTTCGAGGAGATCACCCTGCACCACCTGATCGCCACCGCTGTCCGCGTTGCGATCAGTTCGTCGCTCGTCATCGGCTGCGCAACGCCGGCCCCGAGCCAATCCGTGCACAGTGCGCCATCCTCGCCCGCGATTCCAGCGTCCAACCCGGCGCCCAAACAGACCGAAAGGCCGTCCCCAACATCGATCCGTCGACCGGACGAATCGATCTCCGTGAAGGCGCAGTCGATTAGGCTCCCGCTACGCACACCGAGCGGGTGACATTCGTGGACGCCAAGCGAATTCGGCAGAACACCTCAGCCACTGGAGGTGTCGTATGGTCGATGAGACTTCCCTTGGCGGCGCTCGTGGCAGCCGTCGTGGTAGGAGCCTGTGCGAGTCCGGCTCCGAGCTCGCCACAGGTGCCCACGGCTACGCCGACCCGGTCCTCGACAGCCTCGAGCGCGTTGCCGACTTCGACAGCCGTCGCCACCGAAACAGCGTTGCCCACAATCATCCCGCGTTGCGTAAGAGGAGGCACTGCCACGTTTCCGGGCGTTCTTGAGGCCCGGCCCGATGGCTGGTTCGACCGGAGCCAGATCGCGACGCTCCCTGACTTTCCCAACACATTCGGACGGGTTTATGGGCCGGAAGGCGTCACGGTCCCGCCCTACGAGGGACCAGGCCGACTCGCGCTGTACGAGACCTTTCCTGCCAACGACGCCTACTTCAGGAGCCGGATCGAACAATCACGCAAGCGCGATGGCAAGCCGATCGCCGTGACCGTGTGCGGCGAGCCGACCGAGGTCTGGCTGGACGAATCGACGGGCGAGCTCGTCATCGGCTGGACCGATCGAGACAAGAGCGACGTTCTGGTCGCGAACACTGCGGACTTCACGGTGCAGGAACTCGTCAATTCCGCCGAGAGCGTCGACGACTGTTGCGGCTAGCCGGACCTTGTTCAGCCAACACGTGTTGAATGACATTCCGCGGCGCTGAGTGAGCACCGGGTGACATTCGCGTACCCCGGGCGAGCCGGCAGCTCGCGTCTGTGGCGCTGATAGAGCGCCTATCGTGGCGCGACACGAAGCGTCACCTACGCAAGGGCGTGGTCAGGGCGCCGCCGGCTCGACGGCCGCGTAGCCTGGGGTCGCAAGAATCCCGAACGTGTCGATCGGCCAGTAGCGCAGCCAGGCCCGCCCGATGACCTGTGAGATCTCGATCGGCCCGAACGACCGAGAGTCGGCAGAATCCTGGCGATGGTCGCCCATCACCAGCAGCTCTGCCTGGGGGACGTCCCATTCGGAGGGTCCACCCGGCATCGGAGCCGTGGCCTGACGCACGCCACCTTCGGTAAAGACGTACGGCTCGTCGAGCGCGGTCCCATTCACGTACACCGTCCCGTCCCTCAGTTCGACGTGGTCGCCGGGCAGGCCGATGACACGCTTGATGAACGGCACCCGAGGCGAGCCGGAGTAGTGCGAGGGCGGGTTGAGGACCACGATGTCGCCGCGCTTGTAGGGGGCCCAGTGCGGCGTGAGCTTGTCGACGAGAACGTACTGGTGCGGCAGCGCGGTCATTTCCATCGAAGCCCCTTCCACCTTGAACGGCTGAGCGACGAAGGCCTGGATGCCGAAGAAGATCACGGCCGTCAGGACGAGGGTCTCGACGACCTCGAGCAGGCAGCCGAGGGCGGGTCGTTTGGTCACAGGATCGAAAGTTTAGCCGTGCGATACCTGGCCCGAGCGGGCCACCATCCAGCCTCAGGCACGGCCCCGGAACGAGGGGTATTCGCGAACGCCACGTGAGGGCGATGGGCCTATGCGTCGCTCCTTTCTCCTGGCAGGACGCGCACGCCTGCGGACGTCGGCTTGCGACTAGACTCGCCCGGCCAGCGATTGCGAGGTTCGTCTGTGTTCAGGTTGTCGACGCCGCTCGTGCTCCTCGCCGTGGGCATTGCCATCGTCGGCGTCGCGCTGACCCGGAAGCTCACCCTGAGCCACTGGCTCGCCGTAAGTACCTTTGCGATCTATCTCGTGGGTGTCGCTCACTTCGTGCTGCTGCCGCTCGTGTTCGACTCTGGTGCGCGGCGAGAGTTCGGGCCGATCGATCTGGGTCGGCTCATCGAGCTTCGGCCCTTCTTCCTTTCGGGCGCGGACGTGATGCCGGCCGCGCAGGTCTGGCTCAATATCCTGCTGACAGTGCCTTTTGGGTTCGGGCTGTCATTCGTGATCAATCTCCGCGCGCGCGACATCCTCCTGGTTGGTGTCCTGTTCAGCGTCGGCATCGAGCTCGCGCAGCTCCTCGCCGACGCCCTGTACCTCGCCGGGCCGACCTGGTCGGTCGACATCAATGACGTCCTCCTCAACAGCCTGGGCGTCGTCATCGGCTACTCGGTCTTCCGCCTGACGGGCACCCTCTACGCCGCTACGGTCGGACGATTACCCGTGGGACGCGGGCCGTGGGCGCATTTCCACGACACCCTGGTCAGACGGGCGATCTGATCGCCGAAGGACATTCACGAACGCCAAGCAACCCTGACCTTTGTCCACGACCAGTTCAGGTTGACGGCCGGCGGTTCTCGCCGGTCGATCCTCGAATGGATCGACGCCTCCGAGGTCCGCAATGGATCGAGCTCCCGCTCGGCCCAGCCGCGGCAGTTGCGGCCGACCAGCTCCGACGCGCGATTGAAGGGCGCCCATCGATCGAAACCACGACATCGAGCGACTCGGATCGTCGCTTGTTTCGGAACGGTGCGGGGCGGCAGGGCCGACCTCTCGATCTGGGATGCGCATCTCAGGACCCGCCGCAAGAGTTGGAACATCGAGTTCCACGGCACGTTTGAAGACGCTCAGGCCGGTTCACGTCTCCGAGGGACCCTCGACATTCGGGATCGCCGACAGCTTGGCCTCATCGTCGGGATGCTCCAGATTGGCGGAGGAGCGCTTGGCCACATCGGGCGCAATCGTCCTTGCAGTCGCCGCGCTCGGCCTCGCCATCTCCGGCTACGCATTCTTCTCAGGTGGCAACAGGCACGCGTCGTAGTCCCGGGCGATCTTGCGGACGAGCGACGCAAGCCACGCGCGTCGGGTGCCATTCCCGAACGCCGGGCGAAGGCACCGGATCTATCCCGGTGGACTCCCGGGATCGGCGGGCTGCCACGTCCGCCCGCCATCCGTGCTCAGGAACAGGGCTTCCGGCCCGGGATCTCCGTTGCCAGTCAGTATCAGTGCCGCCAGATGGCTGGGGTCGACAACGTCGATCCAATCGATCCACGGGCTTGCCAATCCATCGGCCTGAAATACGCCCCAACTCGCCCCGGCGTCTGCGGTCGCGATGAGACCGAACGGGTTCACGACTGGCAGGATCCAGTGGTTGGAATCGAGGGTCGCCGGATTCGCACCAGCTTGGCCTGGGCGATCAGTGACCGTCGTCCAGGAGATCCCGCTATCGGTCGAGCGAAAGATGCGGGTCTGCGGATTCCCTGCCGGATCAACGGACGCGATCGTCACGAGTCCGGTCCACCGATTGATGAACCGTGGCGGACCGACCAACCATCGATTGCCCCCACCGAGGGCACCGACCAATCCAGGGAGCTGGGCATCTACCCAGGTGCGCCCGCCGTCGCGGCTGACTTCGAGGAGGGGATGTTCAATCGGGCTGGGATCCTGCTGAGCGCCGGCCCATAGCGTTGATTCGTCGCTGGCGGTGAACAGTGGACCCAGCCATGGGCCGGTGCCAGCCACGGTCCATGTGGCCCCGCCGTCGTCCGTGGCCAGGGTCGTACTGACGCCCGCGCTGTGCCGCATCGGTGAAGTCAGGATGAAGCCGTGCTGCGGGTCGACGAAGGCGATTGCCTGGCTCGTGCCCGGATAGCTGCCCACATTGACTCCCTGCCACGATGCTCCGCCGTCCTCGGTCCGATGGACGACGAGATTCAGGACATCAGTGGAGGCACCGGAGAAGTCCGTCGACCCTGGTCCTCGGGTGATTAACCACGCGTGTTGCTCATCGAGGACGAAGGAGGCGAGCATTCCGTAGGAGTCCGGGGGAGGCATGGCCGTTCGACGCCAGTCCATTCCGGCATCGACAGAGATCAGGAGAGTCGCGCCCTGGATCGCCCACAGGCCCCCGCCGGGGAAAGTGCCAGCAGCAGACAGCGAGAGCGACGCGACAGCTGGCAGGGCCGAGGCCGTTGCGGCCGGAGTTGCCCGTGATGCCTCGGGCGCTCGTGTTGGCGACGGAGTCGGAGCCGGAGAGCACGCTCCGAAGAGGACGATCGCCGCCCCTAGGAGGGCAAAACCTCTGCCGTCGGCCTTCACGGGATCACGATAGGTACGCGCATCCTGGAGCGCAACGGCTCGTGGCATCGGGCGACATTCGCGGACGCCACGTGAGCGCCGGTGCCGCCGGACGCACTCCAAGGCCCTTGTCGACCCGCATATCCTTCGGCGTGTGGCGCAGCCAGATCAGATTCCGGGAGGATGGGCCATCGGTACGGGTTTGAGGCGCCCGCTGTTCGCGTATCTCCTGACGGTGACCATCGGCGTTGCGGCGTTCCTCTTGATCCAGCGCCTCCAGCAGGGAGGCGATGTCACGAGCGAGCCAGTCGGGGCAGCAGCGGCCCTGCTGGGCTGGGGACTCGCATGGCTGGTGGGTGCCGGGCTTCTCATGCTCCCGGCGTTCGTGTTGACGCTTGAGCTGGTCCATCGTTTCGCGGCAGCGTCCAATGCCACTCGATCTGTCCTCGGCGCGGCGTCGTGGGCTGGGTGGGGCCTGTTCGGGGCGATCGCACTGGCATTCGTGAGCCGCCTCACCCTGATCCCCGAGTGGTTGATCGGGGACCTCCTGCTCTTCGGCGCGGCGGGTGCTGGGTTCGCGCATCTCGCCTTCGATGGTCACGAAGCCCGAGCCGGAAGAGTCCTGACCTTGCTGGCGTTGGCCGTGACAGCGTTCGTCGTCCTCGGCAGTCTCGGGATGGCCGGGCGGTGGGGCGCTGCGGCCTGAGCCTCGTTGCCGCGAGACACGCGTACGCTCAATAAGCGAACGCGCGGATACGCCACTCAATGCGCCTCATTTCGGGTGAATATTCGCGGACGCCAGGCGATACTCATCGACTGGTTACGCGCTGCAGATGATCGAGGGTAAAGCCGTATGCGTCGCTCGTGATCGCCAGTCGTCACGTAGCAGGCGCGGAGTCACTGGGTGGCTCGCAGGGGTCGCGATCGCCCTTGTCGTCGCAGCGTGCGGCGTGACGGGTCCAAGCGCGGTGGGCGACACGCTCCGGGCGTCGAGTGTGCCGGCAGCGTCGCTCGCGCGACTCGGCGAGTTCGAAGCCGTCACGACCTCGCTGGCCGGCATCGATTCCGCGTCAGCCCTTGCGCAAGGCGCGGCGCCAGGATTTCGGCAGGCCCGGCGAGCCGGAAGTGTCGCTCGTCCGATACGTCGGGTCCGGACTCGACCTCGGCCCCTCCAACGGTCAACTCGTCTGGATCTATCACTGGGGAAGCCTGTCCGAGGAGTATGGCAAGGGCTTCCCAAGCGTCAGCGGACAACCGAACGAGACGGTCTTCGTTCAGACCGATTACTTCCTCGTCATCGATGCAACCGACGGCACGGTCCTCGGCGGGGTCTCGATGTAGCGGCTCGTGCGGTGCGTTGACCTGCGGGACTACGATCTCATCGCCACGAGGCGCTCATTGACGCACGACGGAGGACTCCCGATGCAGATCATCGAGGCGATCGGCTGGGGCATCGGGTTTGGCGTGATTGCCGTCTTCATGGTTGGAGTGCGCCGTCTGCCCTGGCGATACGCGATCCAAGTCGGGGTTGGCAGCGGCGTGGTCCTCGCTGCCCTCAGGTTGGCCACGCTGGACGCGCGGTTCGACCCCGGGCTCCTTGTCCTGATCGGCGCCGCGGGCGGTTCCTTCGCAACCATCGGCGCCGAGCGCGGGGAGCGCGAACGCGAGCGCCGATCCGCCGCGATCCTCGCAGATGCCGGCAAGGCGTAGCTTCCCGACGCCCGAGCCATTCACACTCCTCATCGAGGACGGGCCCGAATCCGGGACGGTCACGATCTCGACGATCGCCGGCGCCTCGTCGACGCCCATCCCGCTGCCGTCCAACTCGCTCGTCGGCTCCAGCGGCTAGGGGGAGGTCGATCATCGTGCGGGTAGTCCTGGCGCTGGTCCTGCTCGTCGTGAGCGCCTGCTCAACAGTCGCGCCGACACCGGCCCCGACATCGGCCCCGAACGCGACCATCGAGCCTTCGGCTGTGCCCACGACGTTGGCCACACCATCGCCATCGATCGAACCATGGCGGGTTGACGTGGTGAACGGACCGCGACGAGTCATCGTCTCGGTATCGCCCGGCGGCCTCTATTTCGTGGAGCCGAATTCGACCGTCACGCTGTTCGAGGCGCCGCAGGCTCAGGCCGGCGGAATCGAGTTGATCGAGGTCACCGACAGCGGATGCGTCCTCCTCGACAAGACGACCTTCCCGGGGG
>JAYWFP010000275.1:0-8206 GCA_043778745.1 Chloroflexota bacterium | reverse complement strand
GTTCGACACACTCGCCGTAGACGCGACCGATTTTGCGCCATCGGTCCGGAGCTCGGTTGCGGCGGGTGGCGTGCTCATCATCGACCTCCTCGAGCGTTGGGCAACCTCGGCCACCGGCGTAGATCTGTGAACCGAGAGCCTCGAGGTCACTAGCGGGCGCTTGCCGCTCCAGACTGAGGGAGGTGGCGCCACACGACGCGGCCGGTAGCGCCACCGAAAGGAGTCAGGGGATGGTTGCTTCGATGAGCTCGAGCTTCTCGACGGGGCCGGAAACGGCGACCTCGATCACCTCACCGATCCCGCGCACGTAGTACTTGTTGTCGAGGACATCCGGCTCGAGGCCCGTGGTCTCCTCGGTCTTCAGCGCCCGGGGAAACGAACCGAACGGCACGGTCACTCGCGTCGAGCGGTCGACCACCCGGAATTGATCCTCGGCGTGGCCCTGGTACCACTCCTGGCGGAATTGGCGCCCGATTTGCGGGTGGGCCTGCATAAACACGCCGGGTTGCGCGCCGTCCACACCGGCCCGGAAGCTCCCCTCCGTGTCCGTCAGGTTGCCCTGATCGTCGAGCTTGACGGTGTCCTCGCCGAAGTACCACACGTTCCCGTCGTCGTCCTGAGCGTAGTAGTCGAACGTCCGCTCGGCGAGCTTCCCATCGAGGAAGAGCCGATCGAAGACGACCCGGCACTTGACCCCGTCGATGACCTTCGTTCGGGACGTCACGATGAACACGTTCCGAGCCTTCTTGCCATCCTTGGTGCCTTCGTAGACGAGCCGCGTCCCGGGCTTCAGAGGAAACCAGGGATTGTCGACGTTCGGGGTGTAGTCCCGGGGTTCGATCACCGGGTGATACTGGGCCCCAGGCCCGAATACCGGGAGGTCATCCGCGTTGGGGCGCCCTGGGTTTGCGGCCACTGGCGCTATGAGCACCAGCCCGGTGGCGACCGTGAGCGCCATCGTCGCGAGGATCGATCGAGTAACCCGCTTCATCTTCGTCTCCATTAGCGTCGGGCAACGCGCATTTGCGCGACCGTCCCGATGCGCCAAACCTAGTTAGACCAAGGTGAGAGGAGGATGAGCGCGGCTCCTCGTGGGGGAGCCCGGTCAAGTCCCAGGACGAGGCGTAACAGGGCGCCATCCGTGCGTCGGATCGTTCAGCTCGCCATCCAGTTATCGGTCAGCAGGCGCTCGACACTGACACCGTGTGCCCGGAACCAGCGGATCGCACGGACGAGGAAGCGGGCCGTCGTCCGGGCCCGCTCGTCGGGCAGCAGTACGGCGTGGACAAGGCGCGTGGCGGCATCGATCGCGACGTGCAGGACCTCCCGGCCGAACGCTCACAGTGCCCATCGATCGGTCGCCACTCGGCCTTCTTATCGTCTGACACAGCATTCGAACGCTCGGCGAATTAACACTATGGACGCTCGCGTTGGCCCGTTCGATAATTGGGCTCCGTTCCCGAGGTCCGCTGATGCCCGACGCTGACCAGATATCGGCAGCCGTGTTGGTAGCCGAGGTTCGTGTTGAGCAGGAACAAAAGAACGGGTCCACACAGACCTCCGTCCAGAGACAGCACGTCGCACTCGTCCGCGCCATTCTCCTAGGCTCCGAAGGTCGTGAGATCGAGGGTCCGTACGGCGACGCTTGTCTCTCATTCGATGCATGGCAGCCCGCGGTCCAGACGGCAATGGCGCTTGGTTCCAGTCTCTCGCGTTTGCCGGTCGAGTTGGGCCGCATCGACGTGCGGATCGGCCTCGCGCTGTCGGCGGTCGACGCCGACGCGGCCTCGATCAAGCGAGCCGCTCAGGTAGCCGGGTTGGTCGACGCGGATGAAATCGGTCTCGATGAGGGCCTGGCAGCTCTGGTTCAAGACGACCTACCAGACCGGATGTCGGTCACGCCAATTCGGTCCAGGTCCGGCATGGCATCACCGGGTGTTCAGCGTTTGACGCTCGCTGGGGGCCAGATCAGCCACGCCGTCCCGCAACCAGTCAGCAGTTTTGTCGGCCGTGGAGACGAGATCGACGCCGTTTCGACCTTGATTGGTTCGAGCAGTCTCGTGACAATCACGGGACCGCCCGGGACCGGAAAGACCCGGCTCGCGATCGAGATCGCGCACCGGATTCTCGGTCGATTCCCGGACGGTGCCTGGTTCGTGCCGCTCGCACCGGTAGACGATCCGCGACTCGTCATGTCGACGATCGCCAACGTCATCGGGGCGGTTGCCCCACCTGGTATGTCATCGGTCGCTGCGGTCAGCACGCACTTCAGGAACCGGATCGGCCTCCTGGTGCTCGACAACTTCGAGCACCTCGCGCCCGGTGCGGCTGAAGTCGGCGACTTGATGTCCGCCACCCCGGGTTTGCGTTGCATCGTCACCAGCCGGGAGCCAATGCACCTGGATGGTGAGAGTGAATTCGCACTCCGACCGTTCGAGGTTCCGCCGGCCGGGCTGGCCTCGACGGAATACCAGGGATCCGTGGCCATCGATTTGTTCGCGCAGCGCGCGAGGGACGCGCGGCCCGACTTCCACCTTGGGCCGGACAACGCCGCGCTGATCGGAACCCTTTGTCGAAAGATCGAGGGGCTGCCACTGGCGATCGAGCTCGCCGCGGCACGGGCGAAGCTCTTCTCGATCGAGGCGATCGCGGACCATCTCGACCACAGTTTGACTCTCCTCGGCGGCGGCCCGAATGCGCCCGCGAGCCATCATCAGAGTCTCCGGGTCGCCATTGCCTGGAGCTACGACCTCCTCGGTGCATCACGCCAGCGGGCATTCCGGGCGCTGTCGGTCTTTCGCGGAGGGTGGACCGCAGAGAGTGCGATAGCGGTCGCTGTCCTGCCGACGACCGACGGCGATGATCCCCTGGACATCCTCGTGGCCTTACAGGACGCTAGCCTACTCATTCGCCAGAATGTCGCCCCGTCAAGGATGCGGTTCACGATGCTCGAGACGCTCCGCGAGTTCGCGGCAGAGAAGCTCGACCAGGAAGGCGATACCGACCTCGTCCGCCGAGGGCACGCGACGCACTTTGCCGAACTCGTAGCTCGGACGGTCGCCGAGGTGACCGGGCCGGGTCAGGCCAGTGCCCTGGACGCGCTCGCAGTCGAGCACGACAACATTCGAGCGAGTCTCGCATACCTGATCGCCACCAGTCCCATCGAGGCGCTTCGGATGAGTGCGGGCATGTGGCGGTTCTGGCAAATGCGCGGACATCTCGGTGAGGGAAGCCGGTGGGTGGAGGATGCTCTGCAGGCAGCCGGTGATGACGCCCCCGATCTCGAGCGAGCGGCCGCGTTGACGGCCGCCGGCGGTCTGGCCTACTGGCGTGCAGACCTCGCGGAGGCAGAGCGGCACTACGATCGCGCGGTTGATCTCCGACGACGCCTCGGCGATGAGGTGCCGCTTGCCGATGCCCTCGTCGACCTCGCGTTCGTCTTCGATCCGTCGCTGCGGCCTCCACCCGAGGACCCGGAGCGGACGGCGATTGGCGTTCAACTGGCCGAAGAGGCCCACGAACACTTTGAACGTGCCGGCCACGGTCCCGGAATCGCCAGGAGTGAGTGGCTGCTCGGGTCCCTGATCGCCCGTCGCGACCTCGAGCGCGCGATCGGACTCCTCGGTTCGAGTGTCGGCCGGTTCCGCGAGCACGGGGATCCGTTCGGTTTGGGGTGGGCGTTGCACTCGTACGGTCTGGCGCTTCTCAGGACTGGCGCTGCGGAGGCGGCTGGCGCGGCATTCGGTGAGGCTCTACGGTCGTTTGCCGCAGCCGGTGACGGGAGCGCCACGGCGCTGCTCCTGGACGACTTCGCAGAACTGGCCAAGGCTGAGGGTGATGCGTTACTCGCGAGGCGCCTTCAAGGCGCGGCGGCCGGAATGCGTCACGTCAGCGAGGCGGAGCTGGTAGTCGCCAATGCCCCATGGTTGCTCGTGGACTCTGACCCCCGTGGTCTCGTCGACGCAGCTGCCCTGGACCAGGCTTGGCACTCGGGTCGGGCGCTGTCGCAAGCCGAAGCGATCGAACTGGCACTGAATCCTGGAGGCGCCCGGACCACCGGCACGGCATTGCGTGTCTGGACCCTGGGGAGCCTCGCGGTCACGCAGGCAGGCGAACATGTGGCCGACTGGGGTGGGCCGAAAGCGGGAAATCGTCATGCCTTGGCAATCTTCGCGTTCCTCGTTGACCGAGCGGACCGAGGCGTCACCAAGGACGAGTTCATCGAGGTTCTATGGCCTGATGCGGAGGTCCTCCAGGGGGATCTCAATTTTCATCGAACGCTTGGCGGTCTTCGAGCGACGCTCGGACGAGTATGCGCGTCCGAGCCTCTCGCGACCGTGAGGTTCGCGAACGGACGATACCGTCTGGCCGCGTTTTTGCTCAGTTGGGTCGACGCCGACGAGTTCGAGGAGCGCCTGCTGCATGCGGCCGAAGCGACCGATGAGCTATTGGCCATTCGCGGCCTCGAGGCCGCCCGATCGCTCTATCGAGGAGACTTCCTCGATGACTGCCCCCTCTACGGTGACAGCGAGTACGTGGAAGAGCGCCGCAAGCGGCATCGCGGCCAGATCGTGGACGCGCTCGTCGACCTCGGACGTCGCTATGCGTTGCGTCACGACCACTCCCTCGCGAGCCAGCGCTTCCGAGAAGCATTGACGCTCGCCGGAGGAGACTGTCCATCTGCAACTGAAGGGCTTGCACGCCTCTGAGTCGCCGCGGATTGATCGATCGTTCCTTAGCGGTCGGGGTTGCCGTCCGCGAAGCCGGTCAGGGACCCGCCCGACGCCAGTTGCATGATCCGCAGGACGTTTCCTTCGCTATCCCGGAGCCTGGCCACCAGTCCGCCGTTGGCGACGATCGCGACTCCGTTCACGGTGGTCGGTCCTCGACTCGTTCGATGATTCGTCTCGAACTCGACCCCGCGTGACCGGAGTTCGTGCATGACTCGCCCGAGATCGTCGACGACCCAGATGGCCCCGGTTGATCGAGTCGCTCCCTGATCGCTCGTGGGATTGATCAGGAACGGAATGCCACCGGACCGATACAGGAGTCCTGGTCCGAACGCTCGTGTCGGGACAAGTCCGAGCCGTTCCTCATACCAACTCCTGGCACGGTTGGCGTCCGTCGCCGGCAAGTTGACGTAGACCGGATGGTCGATCAGCACGGCGACATCATCGGCGCGGCTGACGGTCGCAGCCCCTCTCGGTAGTCTCGGGCACCCTGGCCAACTCCAAAGGGCCGGTTCATCGGGTGTGACGCCGTGCGCAGTCGGCCCTGGCAATGGTCAATTGCGAAGGCCGGCGTTCGAGTCGGATCAATGTCGAGCCGACGTCCACACCACTGCTCCGTCGGGTCCGGACCCAACCAGGACCTCAGCGTCCGGTGACACGGCCGCGTCAGAGACGGTCGAATCAGCGAAGACCGGGTCGTTGCCGATGCAGCTCCACGACGAGCCATCGTCGGAGCTCCAGATTGAGCTCGAGCACGAGGTGCCCGTGCCCGGCCCGAACATCGCGAGGAGACCACCGGGTACCGCCACGAGCCTGATTCCCTGCGACGGGATGAACTGCCCGATTTCCGTTAGTGACCATGTGTCCCCGTCGCGCAACCATGCGAACGCACGTGCCGCGGCACTCGTCTGCGTCGATACGTGGCCGACGGCCACGACACGGGCCCCGACGGTAGCCACGCTGTCGAGGATGACGTCAGCA
Source organism: Chloroflexota bacterium (assembly GCA_043778745.1). Taxonomy (GTDB): domain Bacteria; phylum Chloroflexota; class Limnocylindria; order Limnocylindrales; family CSP1-4; genus UBA5189. Next base: position 2,495 of record JAYWFP010000275.1, on the reverse strand, counting down.
TCCTCCGCGGCCGGGACCAGCGGCAGCTCGGCTGACCGCGTCCAGCTTCGACCGTCAGACGAAGTCCAGACCGCCGGGCGAATCGCTGAGTCGGTCTGGGAGGGGTCCGCAGCCGCATCGCCGACCGCCAGGTAGTCGGACGGCGTGTGAACCACGCCCCACATCTCCGCATGCAGCATGGCCGCCGAATCGACACCACGTGTCCACGCGAGACCGTCCGGCGATGTCCAGGTAACGGCGCGGACGAGGCGGCACGCGCGCGGGATGCAACTGAGACTCTCGCCGCCGACGGCCAGCCATCCTCCGTCCGTATCCACGATCGTGGCCATCGTCAGGAACCCACCGCCATGCAGCGAGGCGTCATCGGGTGCCGAGGTCCAGGTGATCCCGTCCAATGAGCGCCAGATGGCGACCACGCCCTCAGAGTCACCATACCGCCCTCCGACACCCAGGACGCCCTGGGGTCCTGCCACAACCTGGCCGAGCACACCGTCCTCGATTCGTGGCTGTCGCTGCCACGTCCGCCCATCGGATGAAGCGATAACGGTTCCGAAGACCCGGTCGACGGCCAGGAACTGTGTCCCGGTCCACGCCACACTGGTCAGCGGCGCGTCGAGCGCGGGCTGGATCGTGATCCGTTCCCAGCTCGCACCGAACGAGGCGACCTGACTTGGAGATGTCGCGAGACTCGGGCCCGCCGTGATCTCCAGTCCGGTGCCGCTCGTCCCCCGGTCGCTCGCCACCCCTGCCTGACACGCGGCCACGATCAGCACGAAGGCTGACCCCGTTACGGTCGAGCGAATTGTCGACCGCCACCCCGCTCTGTTCAACGACGACGTCTGCATGTGCGTTGGACGCCGCAGCGGCGACCTTGTTACTGGAGGACGGAGCTCGGCGGCTGTCTCGCGGTCAAACCTGACCGGCGGTGGGCTGGGCCCGGTCAGCCGCACGCGAGTGGCCTGACCTATTTGAATGCTGGGAGGTCGAACCGCGGTTTTACCGAAGTGGCGCCGCAGGGGCCGCCGTTCATGGTTCCGGGCATCAACCACCCGCTCGGAAGCCCAAGCCGATGGACCGTCACAGCAACAACGAAGTTGGTCGCCAGGGAAGGCAGTTCGTTCGATGATGCCTATGGTCGCGATGACTTCGGTCGTCGTCCCGGCTGCTGGTTCACTTGCTCTCGCAGTAGCGTCCCCCGACGACTACGTCACGAACGCCCATCGGGTCCATGCGGCGATGGCCTACGCGGTGGCATTGCGAGCGACGCGGGATCCTGCGTTGGCCGAAGATGTCACCCAGGAAGCCTTTGTGAAGCTGCTCACGGAAGCCCGTGCTGGTCGGTATCCAGACAGGGCGGGTGCCTGGCTCTATCGTGCTGTCACCAATCTCGTCATCAGTCGGGCGCGCCGGGCCGCGGTAGCCCGTCGCCTGGCTCCTCGACTTCTCAATGTCGGCGGGCCCGATGAGCCCGATCTTGTCGCGCTTCGGAACGAGGGCCATCACGAACTCCGACTCGCCCTCGCGACGCTTTCGACGGTCGAGCGAGCCGCGTTGCTCATGGCTGCCAGTGGGGCGAGCGGCATCGAGATCGCGGCGCATCTAGGGATGTCGCACGGCGCGACCCGGGCTCTGATCTGCCGAGCCAGGGCGCGGCTCCGGGTCCGCGCAGCAGGACTCCAGGGCCGGGTGGCCTGAACCCAACGCCGGTGGCGGGTGGCTCTGTCCACGGAGGCCAGTACGGAGCCCCCTGCCATCGCGCCAGCTCGCGTCAGGGGCTAGGCGCCGCGACTGTCCGGATCTGGGTCACCACGAAATGCTCCCGGCACCGTTCAACCGCGTCGGCGTCGGACGTCACTGCATCAGGTCCCGATCCCGCCGCGCGACACGTCAGCGCAACCGGATCGTCGAAGTGGCCAGTCAGTTTCACCCATCGATCCGGTGTCATCGGCAGGCTCGCCGCGTCCGGTGCGAAGAGAAATATCCACATGCAATCGTGCGGCGCCGGACAGCCGTCCGCCAGATGCGGCCTCATCCAGAGCACCGACGGCAGCCCGCTCCATTCGCCGAGCCAGGACGGTACGACACCGTTGCCCAGGCCGCCGATCCCCCAGGCCGGGGCCAGGTACCCGGTGACTTCGAGGTCCCGACTTCCGAGGCAGTCGGCTAGAAGGCGAGGCGGCCACGCTGGCGTCCACCCGCCGAGCACCTCGACGGTAGGCGGCGGCGGGCACTCGCCGGTGATCGTCGGGCCAGGTCCGATTGGCGGGGTCGGTGTTGCCGTTGGGCTGGACAAGGAGGTAGGGCTGGGCGCGATCGAGGTGCCAGAGGTGGGCGTAGCGACGGGCGCGACGGTCGTGGTTGGGCTCTCAAGACGTCCAGCGCCAAGGCAGCCCGCAACGATTACGGAGATCACGGTAAGCGACAAGAACCGCAAGACAGACTTCATCGATCGGACCTCGCTCGAGTGGCACTCCCCGATCTCGGGGAGTCAGACT
>JAYWFP010000274.1:0-3482 GCA_043778745.1 Chloroflexota bacterium | reverse complement strand
CCGGCACGGGTGGCTCCGGGCAGACGACCCAAGGCAATCAGCAGGGAGCCGGTACCGATCCGGGCTCGTACGTCCCCTACTCGCAGGTCTTCTCCCAGTTCTACCAGTACGCCCTGACCTCGCTCGATCGCGGATACGTTCCGCTGTCGGTCAAGGACTACGTCCGCGACTACTTCAGCTCACTCGAGCCTCGCGAATAGCAGTGGTGGCGGTACCCGACCGCTCCGTCCCGGAGGAACGCATGGATACGACGATCGACGCAGGCACCACGTCCAGGCTGGCGCCCGAGGCTTTCGCAGAACGGGCGAACGCCATCGAGCGGGAGGTCGGGCGCGTGATCGTCGGGCAGCGTGAGCTTGTTCGTCAGACCGTGACGGCGCTCCTGGCTAACAGCCACGTGCTGCTCGAGGGCGTTCCGGGCCTCGGCAAGACGATGCTCGTGCGGACGATTGCCGATGTGATCGACTGCGCTTTCAGTCGCGTCCAGTTCACGCCCGATCTGATGCCCGCCGACATCACCGGCACGAACATTCTCATCGAGGAGGATGGTCGCCGGGTATTCCAGTTCCAGCCGGGCCCGATCTTCGCCAACCTGGTTCTCGCGGACGAGATCAATCGAGCAACCCCGAAAACCCAGTCGTCCCTTCTCGAGGCCATGCAGGAGCACCAGGTCACGGTGGCGCGCCAGCGCTATCCGCTCGAGGCGCCGTTCTTCGTGCTGGCGACCCAGAACCCACTCGAGATGGAAGGCACCTACCCCCTCCCCGAGGCACAGCTGGACCGGTTCCTGTTCAAGGTCCATGTTCCCTTCCCGACCGAAGCAGACCTGATCACGATCATCGACCGAACGACCGGTGTCGACGCGCCGACCGCCGGCAAGGTCTGCACGGCCGTCGAGATCGTGGAAATGCAGCGGCTCGCACGGGGCGTTCCGATCGCGCCGCACGTCACCGCTTTTGCGGTGAGCCTGCTCGCGGCCACCCACCCGGATCAGCCGCGTGCGCCGCAGCTCGTGCGTGAATATGTGCGCTACGGCGGGTCGCCGCGGGGAGCTCAGGCCCTCGTGACCGCGGGAAAGATCTATGCGCTTCTCGATGGGCGCTTCAACGTTTCGATCGACGACATCCGCTCGGTTGCCCTGCCGGCCCTTCGCCATCGCGTGATCCTCAACTTCGAGGGTGAAGCCGAGGGGATCACGACCGAGGCGGTCGTCAACTCCGTCCTCGACGCGGTGCCCGCTCCGTCCGTCGAATAGCGCCGCGGCGCGGACACATCGAATCGAGAGATGGACGAACCGACGGGGATCCCCGTGCCGCCCGATGCCAAGGCGCCGCCGCGTGCTCCCGCGGCCCCGGGAGCTGACCCGCCGCTGCATCCTGAAGCGCCGGCACGGATGGGATCCGCGGTCCGGGATCGTGCCCGGGCGCGGCCGGCGTTCCTGCCGTCCGACATCGATCCGACCGTGTTCGACGAATCGTTCCTGCGCCAGCTGGAGCGGCTCAAGGTCATGATGCGAGCCCCCGTCCGCGGCGGACTCAAGGGTGGGCGGCGGTCGGTCAAGCGCGGACAGTCCGTGGAATTCGCCGACTTCCGGGACTACTCGCTCGGCGATGACCTCCGGCAACTGGACTGGAACGTCCTGGCTCGCCTCGAAAAGTTGTTCATCAAGCTGTATGTCGAGGAAGAGGACGTCACGATCTCATTCCTCATCGACACCTCGGCCTCGATGGCGGCCGGACGGCCGGGCAAGCTGCTCTTCGCCCAGCGCGCCGCAGCAGCACTCGGATACATCGGGCTGGCATCGGAGGACCGTGTCGCGGTCACGTCGCTCGGCGGACGCGTGGCTCGTCGCCAGGTGGCCCTGCGCGGCTCAGGGCGCGTCTTCCGCCTGTTGTCCGCCCTGTCGAGCATCTCGATCACGGACGGCCCAACCAACCTCCAGGCCGCCGCCCGGCATGCCGGCGCCCAGCTGTCCGGCCGCGGGGTGATCGTGTTGCTGTCAGATCTGCTGGATCTGAACGCGGATCGCGTGATTCGTGAACTGGCGGCGACCGGGTCGGAGTTGATCATCCTGCACCTGCTTTCGCCGCAGGAGCTCGACCCTGCCATCGAGGGCGATCTTCGCCTGGTCGACGTCGAATCGGGCGAGGGAATCGACGTCACGGTGGACCTCGCCACGCTCGACGGCTACAAGCAACGCCTTGACGCCTGGCGCCAGGAATTCGCAGACCTCGCGGCGCGGCGGCGTGCGACCTATGTTCCGCTGTCGACCGACGTTCCACTCAATGACCTGATGTTCGCCGAGTTGCGGCGGCGCCAGGTCGTGGGCTGACGATGCCGTTCGCAACGCCGCTCGCGCTGCTCGGATTGCTGTTTCTTCCCGTCGTCGTCGCGATGTACCTGCTCAAGCTCCGTCGGGACGAATCACTGGTTTCCTCGACCCTGCTCTGGCAGCGACTGGTGGCCGATGTCGAGGCCAACGCCCCGTGGCAGCGCCTCCGCCGCAGCCTCCTGCTGCTCCTTCAGCTCCTCCTGGTCCTGCTCCTCGCAGCGCTCGCGGCGCGACCCTTCCTCGAGCGGCCCGCCGGACTCGCCCGAGACATCGTCATCGTCATCGACACGTCGGCCAGCATGGCCGCCACCGACGTGACTCCGAACCGACTCGTGGCGGCGACCCAGGCAGCCCTTGACGCCCTGCGCGAGCTGCCTGCGGGCGGGAAGGTCAGCGTCATCGCAGCCGGCCGGACCGCGCGGGTCGTGGTCAACGAGACCGCCGATCTCGGCCGGGTGAGGGCGGCGCTTGCGGCGCTGACCGTGAGCCCCGCGACGGGAGACCTGGGCGACGCGCTCGTGCTCGCCGATGCGCTCGCGGCCCGCTCCGGTGATGCGGAGATCTTGGTCGCAACCGATGCGGCCCTCGCCCTGCCGCCGACGTCCCGCCTCGAACATACGATCAAGGTGATTCAGGTCGGTCGAGATCGCCGTAACCAGGCGATCGTGGCACTCGCGGTTCGCCAGGGGGCGTCAGGCGTCAGCCGGTCTGTGTTCGTGAGCGTCGCGAATCTGGATCTCCGATCCTCCCAGCGACGTCTTCAGGTGTTCGGTGACGGCGTGTTGCTCGAGGCCCGCGACCTTGTCCTTGATCCGCAGACCCGGGCCGAGGCGACGATCGATGACATCCCCGTCGGCGTGCGGGTGATCGAGGTGCGCCTCGATCGCGAGGGCGCGGCGGCCGACGCCCTGGCGCTTGACGATCGGGCCTGGGCCATCGTCCCGCCCGAGCGGCTGCGCCGGATCCTCCTGGTCTCGGACGGGGATCCCTACCTCGAAACGGCGCTGACGTACCTGCCCAATACAGAGTTGTATGGAATCAAATCCGCTGCGTACGGGCCGGATACCCACCCCGAATTGTTCGACCTGATCATCTTCGAGGGCACGGTGCCGGCCGAGTTGCCGGCCACTTCGGTGCTCGCCATCGCGCC
>JAYWFP010000273.1:0-3482 GCA_043778745.1 Chloroflexota bacterium | reverse complement strand
GAACCGTGTCAGGTCCGGAAGGAAGCAGCACTCAGCGATCTTCGCCGGGTGCCGCGGAACGGCCTGGTCCGAGCCGTCTTCGATGGTGGGCCCGGGCGCGGCTCGGTCGACGGGGGGTGCACGGCATACTGATCGAAGAAGGAACTGGCCCCCGAGGAGCCGCGTGACCAAGAGCGCCTCGAGCCCATCTGCACCCGCAGTGCCCGTCGCCGCTGCCCCGCACCTGGCGATCTATCGCCGCTGGCGGGCGCAGACCTTCGCCCAGATCGTGGGCCAGACGGCCGTCGTCCAAACCCTCCAGAACGCGGTTCGTACGGGACGGGTCGCCCACGCGATCCTGTTCGTCGGGCCCCGTGGGACCGGCAAGACATCGCTGGCCCGGATCCTTGCCAAGGCCATCAACTGCACGGATCTCCGCGACGGCGACCCGTGCGACATCTGTCCGTCGTGCGTGGCGATCCGTGAGGGTCGGGCCCTCGACCTCATCGAGATCGACGCTGCGTCGAATCGCGGTATCGACGCAATCCGCGAACTCCGCGAGCGGATCAACTACGCCCCGACCGACCTCAAGCGCAAGGTCTACATCCTCGACGAGGCGCATCAGATCACGAAGGACGCCTGGAATGCGCTCCTCAAGTCGCTCGAGGAGCCGCCCGACTTCGTGGTCTTCATGTTCGCTTCGACGCACCCGCAGGAATTTCCCCCGGCCATCCTGTCGAGGCTTCAGCGCTTCGATGTTCGACGCCTCTCGCCCGCCGAGATCGAAGGCAAGCTGACCCGCATCCTCGAGGGTGATGGGCGTGTTGCCGAAACCTCTGCGATCCACCTGATTGCCCGCCTCGCCGCCGGCGGCATGCGCGATGCCGAATCGATGCTGGACCAGCTTCTCGCATCGGGCGGCGACCGACTGGACGAGGAGACCGTCAGGGATCTGCTCGGCCTTGCTCCGGCCGATGCGATCGACGGATTCGTGACCGCGATGGCCGACGGCGACGTTGGGGCCGGCGTTCGGATTCTCGATGAGCTGGAAGATCGTGGGCGGGACCTCCGCGCATTCCTGGAGCAGCTTGTCGAGCTGGTTCGCGCCGGGCTCGTCGGGCCGGGATCGGCCTTCGGCCCCGACACATTGGCCACGGGCTCTGGCGCTCCGAATCCGCGATCGGTTGCCGTCACCGTTGCCATCGCCCGTCGCCTCGGCGACATCGATCCCAATCGCGCGGGCATCGGTGGACTCCGTCTCCAACTCGAGCTCGCGCTCTTCCCGAATCCCCGCGAAGCGCATGCGTCCGAGCCGGGTCCGAGGCCGCCACAGACGGTAGGGCCTGGCAGACCGACTGTCGACACGGCGCGACCCGAGGCCCCGCCAGCTAACAGACCCGACCCGCCTCACGATGCAGCGTCGCGAAGCCCGGCGCCGCCCACCGCGCCGATGCCAGATCCCACGGCCAAGCCGCAGCCTGCGACGGTTGACGTCAAACCCATCGCCACAACGCCGCCCGCAACCGGAGCGCGTGCCGACGTGCCTGCGGCCCTGAGCGCCACGCCGGTCCGTGGAGATGGCACGTCCGACCTCGACCAGCTCCGCCGAAGCTGGCCGGAGGTGGTGAAGCGCCTGAGCGCGCATCCGCCCACCAAGCCGTTGATCGCCGTCTGCCTGCCCATGAGCGTGGAGAACAACGTGGTTACCCTGGGATTCCCGGAGGATCAAGGCTTCCTGCGGGACGTCGCCGAGCGGCGACGTGCGATCCTCGAGGAATCGATCGGGAGCGTCCTGGGCAAGCCGGTCGGCGTCCGGTGCGTGGCAACGAACCTGGACAATATCCCGGCCCTGCCGGCGGACGCCGAGGCCGCCTTCGTCCTGGCGGAGGCCCGCCGGATCTTCGAGGCCGATGAGCCGGACGCTGCCGAGGTCAGTTGAGCGAAGGCTTCTGACTCGCCGGCGCGGGCGGCGCGGCGAACAATCGACCGGCGAGCGGGCGACGCGTCCATCCGCCAGACTTGATCCATCAACCAGTCCGGAAGCGGAGCACGATCGATGGGCATGGGAAACCTGCAGCGCATGGCGATGCAGATGCAGCAGGACATGGCGCGCATCCAGGAAGAGCTGGGCGTTGCCGAAGTCGAAGGCTCGGCCGGAGGTGGGGTCGTCCATGTGGTCGTCACCGGCAAACAGGAACTCCGATCGGTCACGATCGACCCATCGGCGGTTGATCCAGGCGACGTCGAGATGCTCCAGGACCTCGTGGTCGCGGCAGTCAACGATGCCCTCGACGCGTCCCGCAAGCTGGCGGAGCAGAAGATGGGTGCCGTGACCGGCGGACTCGGCGCCGGCCTGGGCGGACTGCTGGGCCGTTAGACGCCGTGGTCACGCCCCTCATCGAGCCGGTCGCCCGCCTGATCGAGGCATTCAATCGCCTGCCCGGGATCGGCCCGAAGACCGCGCAACGGCTGACCTACCACCTGCTGCGGGCCCAGGATCTTGAGGCGCGCACGCTTGCGGCGGCGCTCATCGCCGTGCGCGAGCAGGTGGTGTTCTGCGAGGTGTGCTTCAACATCAGCGATGCGCCTCATTGCCCGATCTGTCGGGATGGTGGCCGCGACACGCTCCGCCTTTGCGTCGTCGAAGAGCCGCTCGATGTCCTTGCCCTCGAGCGGACGGGCGTGTTCCGGGGCATGTACCACGTCCTCCATGGGGCCATATCCCCGATCGACGGTATCGGTCCGGATCGATTGCGGATCCGGGAGCTGCTCGAACGAGTCGATCAGGCCACTCGCGAAGGCACGCCCTTCGTGGAGGTCATCATCGCGACGAACCCCACGCTCGAGGGTGAGGCAACGGCGATGTACCTCGATGAGCGCCTGCACGACAACGTCGGGTCGGTGACCCGGATCGCGCGCGGGATTCCCGTTGGCGGGGACCTCGAGTATGCCGACGAGGTGACGCTCATCCGGGCGCTCCAGGGCCGACGATCGATCAGCGAGCCCGTGGCGTGAGCCAACTGGCCACGGAGATCGCATTGCGCTTCGCCAAGGCGCTCGGGGCGGCGATTCTCGGCTTGCTTGTCTATGGCGTGGCAATCGTGGTGTTCGGGGCCACGTCGTCGGTGGAGCTGGGCCTGTTGGCCTGGCTGTCCGGGGCCGCGTTCATTCTCCTGGTCGAGACCAGCCCGATCTGAATCGACCGACCGATCTGAATCGACCGCCCGGGATGGGGCTTCAGGGATGGGTTTGACGGGTCGGTCGGCACGCGCCTACCATTCGCGATCGTCGCCTGGAAACAGGCAATGTCGACCCCGGCCCAGCCGGTACCCGGGTCGATGAATCGCGGGTTTGACGGCCCGGCCGAAAAGCCGCATCATTAGCGGTCTGCGCCGGTCGCTGTCGCGCCTCGGGTGCTGCACCTTGACAACTGAAGAGTGGTAGGAAATCCGGAACAACAAAACGGATGTGCGAGCGGTCAAACCCTCGGATAAAGTCGCAGC